>NZ_DBNHEF010000054.1:0-85198 GCF_057138825.1 Candidatus Defluviilinea gracilis | reverse complement strand
AGGGCGACTCGATGGACGCCGAAGCTGTCGAGAAGGCGATTGCCGGGCAGGATGCCGTCATCAGCGCCCTGGGACCGACCCGTCCACCCGTTCCCCACATGATGGAGATTTCGGCAAAAAACATAGTAGCCGGGATGAAGAAGCATGGTGTGCGCCGGCTGGTATCCACGACTGGTGCTGGAGTGCGCCAGCCGGAAGATCAACCCAAATTTATTGATCACCTCATCGGATTTCTGCTCAATCTATTGGCAAAAGATGTGGTGCTGGACTCTGCCGCAAATGTGAAGGTGATTCGGGAGTCTGATTTGAATTGGACGGTAGTGAGGTTCCCGCGCCTGGTGGATGGCGAACATAAAGGCAGATATCAGATTGGGTATGTAAGCAAGAGTTCGGGTACGCAACTTTCCCGCGCAGATGGTGCGGACTTTGTATTGAAGGAACTGACCGAAATGAAATGGTTGAAGAAATTACCAGTGACGAGTTATTGACTTAAATTGGTCGGATTTGACTTATCCTAGTTGAAAAGAATAGCGCCTAATGACAAGGCGCTGTTCTTTTTTTATCCAATTCTAAGTCCATAATTAGGCAAAACCGGGCTTGTGGTCACCATATACGGTTCCTTTATGACAACATAGTGAATACTAAATTGGGTAACCAAACCTGTCCTACTATTTCTAAGACAGCTATCACTGCTTGGTTTAAAACGACTTCCTTGCCGACAGGGTAGCAACACCTAGGCATCAAACTTATTAAAATTGGACCGTTGAAGCCAATACTGCGATTTTCCGCCTCACAACCGCAATCTGATCTGTCCGGCGGGGTACATATCTGGTATACGGGTATAAATTTCGCCCGCAAAATTTTGTACCCGCCGACTAAAGGATAGTACATCTGATAAAACAAGAACACCCCTGTCGACAGGGGTGTTCTTGTTTGGGTTTTCTGATTGAAATTCAAGGCATTGCGAGATATTTCCCCATCGCATTCAAGTTTGGCATCTCGAAACCAAGTTCAGCCGCAGATTGCATGACCTGGGCGTAGTGATATTTCGACTCCCTACGGCTGCCCTCACTGACGGCGTGAGCGGTATAACGCTGCATACTTTCATTCCGGCGGAAGTTCCGACGCAATAAGAAAGCCACCAGCCAGATAGGGAATTTGATATAGCCGATCTCAGGGTACTTCTTCAGATCCACGCCACGCTGGGCGCACAGATCGTACAATTCTTTTGTGGCTCGAATCGATTGGTAGACCAGTTCATTATCCGCGAGATAGGGGTCGATGACGCGATACTTCGCCAACCCAGCTGCAAATCCTATCACGCCTGCATTGTGGATCCATAACCAGTGCAGCATATTCTCCTGCATGTCGGGCTTCATATCAGCGCGGGTAAATACATTCTTTACTTGTTCCAGTCGTGCGGCAGATTGACCTTCCACCAGACCGAGATGAACCTCCGCACCCAGGTTCGTCCAGTAGACGCCATCCTTGACCGTTCCGCCGCCATCGGGGTAACCAAGCAAATAACGTTCACGCGGCAAGATCGCATCGTAAGCAGCCAGTCCATCCCAATTGCTGGAGAACAGAAAGAAGGTGGCATCCCCCGAAACCGACGCCAAATCCTTCATCGCTGCTTCCACCTGCTGACCGTTGGTCGGCACAATGATAAGCTCATAGCCGTCCGCCGGAGAAATCGAATCCACACAGCGGATCGGGTAATGTTGGATGGATGTGGGCGGATAGCCCTTGCGTTCGTCGAGCAGGTCGAGGGTGACGCCCTTTGGAAACTGACCAGCCATGCCAGGGCGAACGAAGTGTGTAACTTCCGCGCCCGCTTTTTGCAGCGCCCATCCGTAGATGACGCCGATGACACCTGCGCCAACGATCAATGTTTTCATGAGGCTGCTCCCTCAAAATTCTTAATATCGGTTTCGAATGCGCTCAAGGCAGGCATCGCCACGTTGAGTGCGCGTCCGCTGTTGAGCAGGTCGTAGTAAAACACTTTCACTTCTTCGATGTCTTCCAGTCCGTGCGCTGAACTGCGCTGGACGAGTTTGTTGTAGCGAAACAGCACTTTGATCACAATGTTGGCGACCCACATGCCGAACGGCGAATTGTTCATGTACATCTTTGCATCGGGGAATTTCGCCAGATTCACACCGCGGCGGGCGATGACTTCCAGCGATTCGCGCGCGGCGCGTAAGCCCTGTTCGCCGACCTGACGATTCTCCAGCACCGCTTCGAAACTGCCCGCTTTGACCAGCGCGGGCCACAACCCGCCAGTGATGGCATACTGTACCCAGAGATAATGCAGGATATTCTCATGGACAGTGACACCCACCTGCGCCGATTCGCACAACGCAACCACTTTATCCAAACTGGTATCGCGCCTGCCATTTACCTGCCCCACATCAACGCTGGCAATTGTGGCGATCAGTTTGTCTCTTTCGAACTTGCCGCCCGCCTTGGCATCGCCAAAGACGTAGCGTGAGGGCGGCAGGATGGCGTCTATCTCATCCGTCCCATCCCAGTTCTGGGTGAGGAGCAGGAAGTCCGCGCTCCCTGCCTGCGGGACGATCTGTTTTAGCGTTTCGACCAGGTGATAATGTTTGGTCGGGATGATGATCAGTTCATACCCCTCAGGCGAATCGAGCGTTTCGGTCACACGGATGGGATAATGCCCGGTGAAGTTCCGTTTGTGCCCCTTGCGGACGTCGTACATATCGATCTCAAATCCATTTGCAAATTGCGAGGCTTTTCCGGGGCGGACGAGATGCGTGACCTCGTGCCCCGCTTCTGCAAATGCCCAGCCGTAAATAGTTCCGATAATGCCTGCGCCGACGATCAGTGTTTTCATGTTTTATCTCCTTGAAAGAAATATGCCCATCGTTTATGGATGGGCATATCTTATCGAGAAGGAGGGGGGAGGTCATCCCTCGAAAGGATGAACGGGCGGGGGGAAAGGCTAGAGCAGTTTCAACTCCCTGGCACGCGCCACCGCCTCGGTGCGGTTTTTGACTTCGAGTTTCATCAGTATACTTTTGACATGACTCTTGACCGTCGAAAGCGCGACGACCAACCGCTCGGCGATCTCCTGATTCGAAAGTCCCGCCGATAACAGGCGCAGCACGTCCATTTCACGCTCGCTCAACAGGGCAGATGGACTCTGCATGGCGGCGCGTCGTTCAAAATCATCCACGAGGCTGATGGCGAACAGTTCGTCAGGATGTTTGGCGCGATAGATTCGCAGGAGGGGTAGCAGTTCTGTCTCATCCAGAAAGACGCGGCGCTGGTTTTGCGGTTCTGCCATTTGCAAGGCTTCCTTCAATATGGAATCCTTCTCAGGCGCATCTGTGGTTGGGAGTTGAATCTTCAGGAGTAGAATCTCGATCAGGCTGGTACGACGACCCGCGCGGGCATTTTCTTCGAGTTGCACAAGCAACCCTGCCGCATGTTCAAATTCGTGGCGTGTCAGCAGGATCCGCACAAGAACCAGCCACTGGCTTTCATTATCAAAGGTGACGGGAGTTGCTGAGGGAGCGAACTCTTGCGCCCATGCCTCGGCGTCTGCTAATTGTCTCTTTGCGAGAGAAAATCGCGCGTGAATGGAACGCAGGAATCCATTTTCATGTATGGGCATGGCAGAAGCAAACTCGCCCTCCAATTTTTTGATGAAAGCCAGCGCTTCGTCCAGCCTACCTTGTGTAAACCGCAGACGCGCCAAACTTAAATACCCGCCGATCTGAATCTCAGGGCTACCCCAGCGTTGACCGATCTCCAGTCCCTTCTGAAAAACAGACTCGGCTTCTTCGAACAGCAAATGCTCGTGCAGGACTCCGCCCAAACCCACGTATCCCACCCCAATCAATGGCAACCCGCTCAAGACGGAGTCTGATTCGAGGGCGATCACCTGCCGATGTAGTCGCTCGGCGCGGTCAAAGTCGCCTATCGCTTCATAGGTTTGGGCAAGCGTGCTGGTGGCAATCAAGTAGATGATGGGCTGGTGTCCGCGCTGACTTTCCTGAATGGTCTGCGTGAGCAATTGGATGGAACGCTCGATCTCACCCGAAAGCGTCGCTGCCGTTCCCTGACTGAGCAACACCCCACAGCGGATCGAGCTATCTTCGAGAGGGATCAAACGCAGGGCTTCCTGCGCATATTGATGAATGGCAGGCAAGTCCTGATGTACGGTAGCGAGGATGGCGCGGATGGCGGCGATCTCCCCCGCCATGACAGGCGACAGTTCCGCGCGTCCGTCAATCTCATTCAAGAGCAGTTCCACATCATCCAGTTTGCCGTCTGTGATCAATGCCCAACATTGAGCGACGACCAGCGCAGGGCGGGCAACCACAGACTCATGCGGCAATTTGGCGAGCCAGCCTTGCAAGGTGGCGCTGCCTCCGCGCATGACCAGGTTTCGGGATGTGGTTTCGATGAGACTCGCCGCCCCTTCCATTTCTCCAGCCGCGATGGCATGGGATACGGCTTCATCCAGAAAACCGTTCTTTGAAAACCAATCAAAGGCGCGGCGATGCAATTCTTTGATCTGGCCGGACTGTTCGCATTTCAGGCGGGTTTGCAGCACCTCCGCCCAGAGTGAATGATAGCGATACCATTGACGGGTCGTATCCAGCGGAAGGAGGAATAGATTGGCGCGCTCCAAAAACTCCAGCACAGATTGAGAGTCGTTTGATCCAAGAATCTGGTCGCAAAGCGGCGCAGTCAATTTTTCGAGCAGGCTGGTCTGTAACAAAAAGGATTGGATCGACTCGCTCTGGCGCTTCAAGACTTCGTCGGTCAGATAGTCGGTTACATAACGGTGACTGCCGCCGAACATCTGAATGAACGATGTCGATTCGGATTTGTCCTTCTGTTGGATGGATTGCAACGCCAACGCCGCCAATTGCAAACCGGCGGGCCAGCCTTCGGTGCGGTCGGTCAATAGTACGATCTCATCCGCCGACAACTCCAATTTCATGGCGGTGTTCAGGTAGTCCTGGGTCTCGTCCGTCGAAAAGCCAAGCGCGTCCACGTGGATTTCGGTGACCTGTCCACGCGCGCGCAGGCGGGGAAGGTCGAGCGGCGGCTCGTTGCGGCTGGTCATCGCGATGTGAAAATTGACGGGCATGCGCGCCAACAGTTGAATCAGAATGGCATGGATGCGTTCATTTTGGATGACGTGATAATCATCCAACACCAGAACCAGCGGCATCTTATCTTGTACGAGCGCATTGATGAAAGTGGTTGTCAGGATGTCGCCTGGCAGTTGATGGAGCGGATCACTTTGCAGAAGGGTTTGAATCGTGTCCGCCAGGTTGGGGATGTGAACCGTTAGCGCGTTCGCTAGATACGTCCAGGACTGCGACGGATCATTATCTCCTTCATCCAGTGTCAGCCACCCAAAGCGATACTTCCCTCGATCCAGCCAGTCGCTAAGCAGGGTGGTCTTCCCATATCCCGGAGGAGCAGAAATCAGGAAGAGGCGATGTCCAAGTTCAAGTCCCCGGTCGAGTTGATTCAACAATCTGGGACGCGAGACTCGAAATGTCCGGCTGTGTGGCATGGCGAGTTTGGTTTGAAGTACCGAATTAAGCATGTCGCGATTGTAGCGCAATTTTGAATAGATGGTTGTTGACGACCAATAATCCGAAAAAATCCAGCCATTCATAACATCAAACGAATTCCCGCGCGGTACAAATCAGGTATATAAATTCGTCGCCTAGATTTTCTTTCAAGGTTGGATCGCTCTATCGCACTATCGCACTATCGCAGGGTGCACTCAAAGTTTGTAGATGAGTTTTCAAAAAGGAGCCTCTGAGATAGGCTTGGGCTTGGACAAGCATAAACCCGAACTCGGAGGCTCAAATGGAGTTTAGCACAACACGGCTGGAGCAGATCGCCAAAATATTAGCAGAAGAAATCAAAGAACAGATGGCGGAAAAGCAGGGTATTCATGAGATGGAGCAAACCATGCGCGAGTTGGTAAAAGCGGCGGCGGGCTTAGGGCTGCAACAAGCCATTGAGCAGGGCGAAGAACGGTACGCCCAAAAAGAAATTGAATGTGCTTGTGGGGCGAAAGCCAAGTTTGTCAGCAACCGCGCAGCAGTTCTATGGACCGTATTCGGGAAAGTAGGCTACCAGCGCAGATATTATCTTTGTACAGAATGTCATCAAGGGCAGTCTCCCTTGGATCAGAAATATAGGATAGTGCCAGGGCAGGTCACTCAGGCATTGGCAAGCTTGTTGGGAGTATTGGGAGTGGAAGTTGCCTTTGAGGAAGCTAGCCAATTGGCCGAACGCTTTCTGCTGTTTCGAGTCAGCGACAACACGGTTCGTAAGCAAACCGAAGGGTATGGCAACGCACAAGCGCAAGCAGAAAAAGAATGGATGGAAAAAGCAGAGGATGAGCCATCTTTGCAAGTGCGTGAGCGCAGTTTGGAATACCGTTCTGGACGTATTTACGCTTCTATCGATGGCGCTCATGTACCCTTACAGCAGGAATGGCGCGAATTGAAGACCCTGTGCTGGTATCACGTGGAGCCAACGCCCAAAAACCATTCTGGGCAACCTGTGGGTGAACAGAACCATTTGCACGCCAAAGACGTGCAGTATTATTGTGACATCATGGAAGCGGAACAATTTGGCCGATTGCTTTGGGCAACAGGCATCCAAAACAATGTCGACACCTACGAGGAAGTCGTTTTTGTCTCAGATGGAGCCGTTTGGATTTGGAGATTGGTCGAACACTATTTTCCGCAAGCCGTCCAGATTGTGGATTGGTATCATGCCTGTCAGTATCTTGCTCCCATTGCCGAAGCCGCTTTTGGCGCAGGTGCAAGTCAAGCCCAGGAATGGCTGACGCAAGTACAAACCGATCTTTGGGAAGGGCGTATTCAAGAAGTGTTACTGGCCTGTCGCACTTTCCTGCCTCACGCCCACGCTCGACCCTTTGCCGAAAAAGCCATCACCTATTATGCCAATAACGAAAAAAGAATGGACTATGCACGCTTTCGACAACAAGGCTATTTGATCGGCAGCGGCACCATCGAAAGCGCTTGTAAACAAATCGCCGCGGCGCGCCTCAAATGTTCTGGCGCTCGCTGGACACTGGCTGGCGTTATTGCAACTGCCAAAGCTAGAGCCGCCTGGCTTAGCAATGCTTGGGATAATTTGAAACCCTTTTATCTCAACTTGTCTACCTCCCCCTAACAAACTTTGAGTGCTCCCCTATCGCACTATCGCACTGCCAGATTCGCGGCAGGGCGATTTTTGTTATACTTCACTCATGTCGCTTGAGTCTTCTCTCCGTCACCGTTTCGGCTTTGACTCCTTCCGCGCGGGACAGGAAGAAGCGATTCAATCCCTCCTCAACAAACAACACACTCTTGCCATTATGCCCACAGGCGCGGGCAAATCGCTCATCTATCAATTTGCCGCGCTGCACTTCGAAGGACTCACGCTCGTCATCTCGCCGCTCATCGCCTCGGATGCCGAGACAGGCGGCACCTGGGCGGGCGCGACCGAGACGCTCAAGAATAGTTGGGTTCCCGTGTTTGTGTTGGATCACGATCACATGCCAGAGGGAAATAAACTGCTCCTGCAAAAAGGCGCACTGGCTTTCCCTCATCCGTTCAAAGATAAACCCGCGCAATTGCCCAATTGGATGGAACGAGAAGCCGCGAGCCTGCCTCTTCAGCAACCGATACAACCAGGTTTATTCTGATGACCACTTACCCTGATTACGTTCGCCAAACATTAGCCCGTGCCAGAGAGGATGGTCAATGGCATGCGGGGCAAGCCGATGCGGCGGCGTTGTGTTTCGATGTGTTGGCTTTGTTCCCTGATTGTGAAGAGGCAAAGGAACTTGTGTATGAACTTTTTTGCGACGAATGGATGATCTACGACAACCGTGTCGCCATTCAGCAGAACATTGACGAATGGGATGACCGTCCGTGGCAACAACGGCGCAGGCTGGCGTTGTCGTATCGTTTTATAAGTCGGTGGGATGGGAAGCGCGAGTTGAAGCGCGATCGGGGTGGGCTAAACGATGTGCTAAAAATTCTCGAAGACGGCAAGAGGGAGTTGCTTGGAGCGTACTGTCTCGGCGATGAGGAATGCGCCGATTACGCGTGGACGATCTTTGCAGACGCAATTGCCAAAGCCAAAAACCCACAAGAGACCTTGTTCTGGATCGGCTGGCAATATGCCGATCTGGGATTCTTCGCCGACGCCGCCGAAGCGTTGGGCGAACTGTCTTCGCGCTTTAACGATGAGAAGGCAAGGCGATTGCTTGCTGAAGTGATTTGGTGGCGGGACAATGCTCACCGCATCCCATGGATTCCACCCGCGGGCGATGGTTCTCGTTATGACCGTATGATGGAGTTCGTTGATCCCTCCGCGCCGAAGACGAAGGATTATTTGCAAAGAGCGCGCAACGAGAATCATTTGAAACGCATTGTTCCGTACCGCCCCAGCATCGACAAGGGATTGGCAAAACTGTTCGAGGCGTCCATCCCTGAGAAAAAGGAAACACCCACATCCACGCTTGTGGATTGGAGTTTTCTCGATATGGATGATGGTCAGCCAGGGGAATTGCCCGATTGGGCAAAGAAACAGATCCGCATGTACGAGAAGTGGAAGGATGAACTCCATGCAGAAATGCTGGAGGAGTTGAAGAATTCACATCAATGGACGCGCAACATTACTCCCCCATCCACGCCAAAACGATATGACCCGAATGAACCGCCATTCATTCCGCCCACTGAATTTTTTGATGGTCTGGAAGAGGACGATGAAGATGAATTATAAGTTGATTGGTTTCCAGCCGCTCTTTGGACGCAGATGGACGCGGGTTTTTTGGAAAAGATCCTCTAAATAATCAATCGGTATCAGCGCTTTCAGCGTTCACGCCGCGCTGGCGCCAGCGTCTGCGTCCCAGTTTAAAACTGTCAGGAGGCAGGTCGTTTTTCATAAAAACAAGGTTATGGCGGGGGTACAAATCTGCTCAACGGGGTGTAAATTTCGTCCCTCACTCCATGTCACAGCCTGCTATCCGAATAAACGCTCCGAGGGGAATATGCCTTTCTACATGCGGAAAAGGGAATGATGTGACTGTTGCGCCGAACCAGAGTAACGGTAGAATGAATCGGAATGAAATCGCACAGCGCTTTTCGGCAGCGGTCAGCGTTTTTGGTTGTAATTAACTGCGAATTCGACAATACACCTGCGGGGAATCAACAGAGGTTTGCGCTCAACTCAGGGAGGAAGCGCACCGCTACCGAAAATAAGCAGAAAGGAATTTCCGATGAATACATCGAACAAGATTGGAGTTCGAATGCTCTTCCTGCTCATTCCTTTGTTGTTGGTCGCGGTGGTGATCTACTCACAGTGGACGGCGCATACTCCCGCCATCCTCGGCGCGGATGGGAAAAACCTGCCCGGCAGTATCGCCTCGCTTGAAAAAGTGAAACTTGGCGGCGTCGACCAGTGGCTCATCATTCGCGGGCATGATGTCAACAAGCCTGTCCTGCTCTTTCTCTCCGGAGGACCTGGAGCCAGCGAGTCGGCGCGCGTGTTGCGCTTCAACAGCGAACTGGAAAAACACTTTGTGGTCGTCATCTGGGAACAGCGAGGCTGCGGTAAATCTTATCCCTCGCTCAACCCTAAATCCGACTTGACCATTGACCAATATGTGTCAGATGTCATCGAACTAAGCGAATTGTTGCGCGTCCGCTTCAAGGAGCAGAAAATCTATCTGGTGGGACATTCCTGGGGCACCATCATCGGAGCGCTTGCCGCCCAACAACGCTCCGATCTATTCCACGCCTACATTGGAACAGCGCAGATGGTGGACGTGCGGGCAACTGACCAGATGATTTACGATCTGGTGCTGGAACACTCCATTCAAACCGGCGACACGGACTTTGCGCAAACCCTTGAAAAGCAGGGGCCGCCACCGTACTTCGGCAAGAGCCCCATCAAGCCATATGCCACGCTGTTCGGACGCGAATACCAATTCTTTGAAGTGCCGAACATCAAAGACGAAACCTATCGCCGCGAAGGTGATGCCATTCAGTTGATGCTCAAACAACCCGAATACGGCTGGCTGGACCGGGTTTATTACCTGCTTGGGCTGATGAACACCTTCAATGTAGTCTATCCGCAATTGCAGGAGTTGGATTTTCGTGTGGACGCCGCCCGTCTTGATCTGCCCGTCTACATCGTGCTTGGGCGGCACGACATGAACAATCCATCGAGCATTCCAGAAGAGTATTTCAACTTGCTCGAAGCGCCAAAAAAAGAATTGATCTTTTTTGAAAACTCCGGACACGGCATGATCTGGGAGGAAGCCGATCTGTTCCACCGCCTGATGGTGGAGACCATCCTCCCTGAAACCTACAAATAGAGATAGCGGATTCGTTGTCCAGAAGGTTGGTTCAAAACCGCCTCTAACGAGATAGGCACTATCGTCTCATCCAGGAGTCTCCCATGAAACTAGCCCCATTGATCGAACGTCATCCGTATCGGTTTGTTGCCATCATGGAGGCTATGGTCGTGGTGGTTTACCTTCTTGCGGGGACATTCGCCTACTTCTTCGGTCTCGCCAACATGACGCTCTACGGTCTTGCCAACCTCGGGCTGACGCTCATCGTCATTGTTTTGCTGACCCGATTAAAGTGGTGGGAGTCCATCGGCTTCACGCCTCTGCGACGGCGAAGCGACCTGCTCTATTTCCTCATTCCTCTCATTCCCGCAATCCTCAATTTGATCCCAGGCGCGCAGATCGAAAGTTTTGCCCAAGTATCCGCAGTGTTTGCCGTTGCGTTGGCTGTGGCATTCGCCGAGGAAACCGTCTTTCGCGGGTTGATGTTGCAAGCCATAAAACCTCTCGGTCATTGGAGAGCCGCGATCGTCACCGCATTGCTCTTTGGGTTGACCCATGCCATGAATGCCCTGACGGGAAAAAATATGTTGGCGAGCGCGATGCAAATCGGGTATGCGACCGCCATCGGCTTTGCCTACGCCGCGCTGGCGCTAAAGAAAGACGCTCTCTGGCTTTTAATCCTCTCGCATTTTCTCACCGATTTTATTTTCTTCCTTCAGAAGCCTGGCTTTGTGATGCCTCCCTTCTGGCAATCCTCCCTTGTCGTCGGCCTGACGATCATCTTCACAGCCTATGGGATTTTCATGATGCGACAAAAATCCCGTTTGCAAAGTAACGCGCCAGCGCAACGCCTGAGCGAAGGAAAAAGCGCATGAACACCAACTCCCTACTTAAATGGCTCGTCCCCGCGATCATTCTGCTGACGCTCCTCGCTACGCTGGCTGGTTTATTACCGGGCGAGGGACAACCCTTTGCCATCACCAACTTTCGCGGCGAGGCGGTGACCATCAACGCGCGCGGACTCTACTACTGGGATACCGTCAGTTCCGCCGCGCAGATGCAAGCCAACGACCTGGTGACGCTGGCGCTTGGTTTGCCCCTGCTTGCCATCTCTTTTTGGCTGACCTTGCGCGGCTCCCTGCGCGGACGCCTGCTCATGACCGGCACGCTCGGCTTCATCCTCTATACCTACATCACCATGTGCTTCGGCGCGGCATATAACAAATTCTTTCTGATCTATGTGGCGCTATCCAGCCTGAGCCTGTTCGCCTTTATCCTGAGCATGATGTCGTTTGACCTCAAGGCGCTACCCTCTCACTTCTCCGAAACACTGCCGCGCGGCTCGATCGCCGGACTGCTTTTCTTTGCCGCCGCGTTTCTCTCGCTGGCGTGGCTGGGGCGCATCGCCGCAACGTTTGCGCCGAACGCCATCCCTGCGCTGGAAAACACAACCAGCATGTTCATCCAGGCGATGGACTTGGGACTCATCGTCCCGCTCTGTGTGATGTCGGGCATCCTGCTTCTGCGCCGCCGCGCGTGGGGCTACCTGCTGGCGTCTATCGGTTTGATGAAATTCCTGACGATGGGCGTCGCGGTCAGTGTGATGAGCCTCAACATGTTGCGCGTTGGCGTGTCCATCAGCATGGTGGAAGTGACAGTGTTTCCGATCATCGCCATCGCCAACATGGTCATGGTGGCGTTATTGCTCAGAAACATCAAGGAGTAAAAATGAACAACACGTTTGGTCTCTACGTTGTTTTGGGATTGATCGTCGGGGCGCTGTTTGGCGCATCTTTCATCCCCATCAGCGAGAACGATGCGCTTGCGATTTTGGGCGGAGCGCTCGCGGGCGTTTTCATCGGATGGTTCATATTCGCCGCCATGAACATGCGCAAGCAGGATCGAAAATGATTCGGAGGCGATCAAGGCTGACGACGGGCGCATCAAACCGACGGGAGACCTGATTCGCCGCCTGACGCCTTGAGTCAACTTTGAGGAGGAATCATCCAGCCATGCGCGTCGTCATCTTTGGCGCGGGGTCGCAAGGCGATATCCAGCCCTGCGTTCGATTCGGAAAGGGCTTGCGAAACGACGGCTACGATGTGCTCGTGGCGGCTCCGCAAAACTTTGCGAAACTGAGCGCCGAATATGGCTTGGCATTTTATCCATTGCGCGGCGATACGCAAAAAATTATGGCGGGCGAGACCGGGCAAGACTTCATGGAACGAAGCGGCGCGAACCCGATTCGTGCCATCGTCGCAATGCGAAACATGTTGAGACCGATCGCAACCCAAATGGCGGAAGACGCGCTCACAGCCAGCCGCGAGGCGGAGGCGTTCATCACGCTGGCGGTGTTCGCGCCGTTTGGTAAAACAATCGCCGAGATTCTGGGCATTCCGCTGATGCTCATCGAGCCGACGCCAACCCTGCCGACTGGCGATTTTGCGGGCGCGGGGTTTCCCATTCAAAAGAATCTTGGCAGGTTGTTCAATCGTCTTTCGGGCTTGGTCATGTTGGAAGCGCTCTGGCAATGGTATCGCCCATTTGTAAATGAATTTCGGAAACGGCATGGATTGAAGCCGCTGCATGGCGCAGACTTCCATCGCGCGTTGACCTCCGCGCCTTTGTTGGGCGCCTATAGCCCGACGGTGATTCCACATCCGCGCGATTGGGGGGATCACGCGCATATCGTCGGGTATTGGTTTCAGAAGGATGCAAACGAATGGCATCCGCCAATTGAATTGAAAAAGTTTCTAGATCAAGGTGAAACGCCCGTTTATATCGGCTTTGGGAGCATGTCGGGACGCGACCCTGAACGCTTCACAAAGATCGTACTCAACGCCTTGCTGAAAACAGGTCAACGCGGAGTGATCGCCACTGGCTGGGGCGGCATGAGCGCGATGAATGTTCCGAAAAACATCTTCGCGCTGGATTCTGCGCCGCATGGCTGGCTCTTTCCGCGCATGGCGGCGGTTGTACATCATGGCGGGGCTGGCACAACCGCGGAGGGTTTGCGGGCGGGGATGCCATCGGTCATTGTTCCGTTCACGGTGGACCAACCATTTTGGGGAAACAGAGTCAGGTCGCTGGGCGCGGGACCCGAGCCCATCCGCGCTTCACAATTGACAGCCGACGCGCTGGCGAACGCGATTCACATTGCAGTCATAGACAAGAGCATGAGGGAGCGGGCATGTTCAATCGGACAAGCGATCCGCGCCGAGGATGGCATCGGCAACGCTGTGAAGATCGTCGGGCAATATTTGGGAGCATAAACAATGAAGATTGAGCCGTATCAGGTTATCCCCTTTCCAAAGATCCGCCGCCTGATGGTGGACGGCGGGCGGCTGGCTAAACAGAAACATCTCATCCACGGCTTGGTGGAGATGGATGTGACCGACGCGCGTCGGTTGATTCGCGATCATAAGGCGAAGACCGGCGAAGCGCTTTCGTTTACTGCCTTTATCATTTCCTGTCTTGGGCAGGCGGTGGATGCGAACAAGCACATGCAAGCCTATCGCACATGGCGGGAGAAACTCGTCCTGTTTCACGATGTGGATGTCAACACCATGTTCGAAGTGGAAGTAGACGGCCGCAAGATCATCCGCCCGCATATTCTTCGGGCGGTCAACAGGAAAACCCTGCGCGAGATTCATGAGGAGTTGCGCGCCTTTCAGGCTGAACACGAAAACGGGCGGGAAGCGAGTTTCATCGGCTGGTTCGTCCTCCTGCCCGCGTTCATCCGCCGCCTGTTTTTGGGAGCGCTGTTCAAGAACCCACATTGGTTGAAGGAAATGAACGGCACAGTCTCCCTGACCTCTGTGGGCATGTTTGGGGATGGTGGCGGCTGGGGCATTCCCGTTCCCATTCATACGCTTCAGGTCACGCTGGGGGGCATCGCGAAGAAACCGATGCTCCTCAACGGGCAACTGGAGAACCGCGAATATCTATGCGTGACGATCAGCCTCGATCACGACATCGTGGATGGCGCTCCCGCCGCGCGCTTTATCCAACGATTGAAGGAACTCGTCGAAAGCGGTCACAAAATCTCCGACTTCATCGAGAAAGCGTGAGGAGATATGAACCATCTGAATCGTCAACAATCCGCCGCCGAACGCCGCAGGAAAATTGCGGCACGAATCGGAATTGGAATACTCTCAATAATTGTCTTGAGTGTTGTGGCGTTATTCCCGCCATACCGACCGATCGCCCCCAGTGGGAAATACGAAGTAACCACAGTCCGCCACACCTACATTGACCCAAATCGAATCGAAGGATTCAACGATAACGGCGAACACAGAAAGGTCAATGTCGTCTTCTGGTTTCCAGAAAATGCCAGGGACGGCGAAAAATTTCCCCTTGTCGTATTTTCACACGGAGGGCTTGGCACGGAAAATAGCAACGAATCCCTCTATCTTGAACTGGCAAGTCACGGCTATGTTGTTGCCTCCATCGGACATCCGTATCATACGCTCTGGACAAAGGATGAAGCGGGTCGTACCACCTTGATCAACGGAGACTATTTCAAAGACATTCAGCGGGAAAACGCAAAAAAGGATAAGGAGCAGAGCCTTCGCTTGTACGGGGAATGGATGAAAACCCGCACAGAGGATATCAACTTTGTGATTGACACAATCGTGGCAAACGCGGCGGACAAGGATGCGGGCGTTTCCGCATTGGTTGATACGGGAAAAATCGGCGTCATCGGTCACTCGCTCGGCGGTTCTGCGATGCTAGCCATCCCGCGACAGCGGAACGATGTGGATGCGGTCATTGCGCTGGAATCCCCGTTCCTCTACGACATCGTCGGCGTTGACAATAACGAATTCGTATGGAGCGACCAACCCTATCTCGCGCCGACGTTGAACATCTATTCAGATAGTTCCTGGAACCATCTCTCGGAATGGTCGCAATATGCCAGAAACTACGAATACCTCTCCAGTCCCCCGGAGAATATCCATAACCTGTATTTATCCGGCGCGGGTCATTTTTCCCTGACCGACCTCTCGCTCGCCAGTCCGCTATTGACAAGGCTGTTCGAAGGCGGGCAGGCTAATCATGATCGTGAAGGCTACCTGCGGAGGGTAAATTTGGCGTGTCTTGAATTTTTCGACCGCTACTTGAAAAATATCGACGAGGCGACGGAGGGGAAACGATGAAGAACAAATACTCAACCCTCTTCCGCTTCGACAGGCTCAGCGCAACGCTCGTTATTACCGCGATCATAACGATATTTCTCACGCGTGCCTGGCTGGCTTCCTCGATTCCAGCGCCGCGCACATTTGAAGTTTTCGATACGCTCACTGTGGCGGGCGCATTCCTCGTTCTTATGAAGAGCCATCGCAACCTGCGGCGTGGCGATTGGATCATCGCATTGATCTTGGGCGCGGTGATCGGTATGGGGATGCTGTTCGCCTCTCTCTTTTCGCCTTATCCCTTCTTTGGAATCGTTCGCGACAAAATCGGGCAGGCATGGATTCGCGGGAGTTTTACGTTCCTCGCCACCCTGGGCGGGCTCGCGATCATGCGTCAGGGTGGACCGGTGCAACTCCATGCCGCCAATGGCAACTGGCGGGAAACGAGTCGAGGCATCCTGCTGGGGTTAGCCATGGGTCTGCCGCTGGCTCTTTTGAACGTCTTTGCCTTGCAGATGACCCAGGGACAGTCGGCGCAATGGCAAAAACCCATGCCCGCGCTTCTGGACGCTCTTCAACCGGGCATTGTTGAGGAGGTAATCTATCGCTTCGCCCTCTGGGGGTTGCTCTGGTTGATATTGCAACGTTCACTCCCGCAACAGGCGATCTGGTTGGCGGGCTTGCTGGCAATGCTCACGCATACGTACTCACATTTTGACGATTTGTTCATCCAGTCGCCTCTGACCGCCTTGGGAATGGGCGCCGCGCTGGCTCTCCTCTGGGGACTTCCGCCGCTAATTCTGGCGCGCCGCCGCGGACTCGAGTCTGCTATTGCGTTTCACTGGATTCAGGACGCCGCGCGATTCATGACAGGATTTTGATCTCCTTGACGACGAAGAAAGACGTTGCAAGAAGCCCGAGTCGCATCCCTGTTGCAGGTTTCCCGGCTCCTGGTTTTCGTCATACTGCCACATTACTCATGTAGCGCGCAAAAGCCTCAGGTTTCAGAAACAAGAAGATGAAAATACAGGCGACAAATCCGCCAAGATGCGCCCAATACCCGATGCCGTAGTGAACGCCATTCATAAAGCTATCGAGCGCGGGGGGAATTTGTATCACAAGGTAATACAGCACAAACCAGAAGGCGCGTATTTTAGGCCACGTGGGAATAATATAAATAATCCATAATGCGCGAATACGCCCCTCGGGGAACAATAATAAGTAAGCGCCCATCACGCCGAAGATCGCTCCGCTTGCGCCAATGCCGGGAATTGCCTCATGAGGTTGAACGAGCGCGGTAATGAAATCGGCGGAGGTTCCAGCCACCAGATAATACAGCAGGAAGCGGACCGGTCCGCAGGCATCTTCCACCCGTCGACCAAACACCCACAGGAAGAGCATATTACTGACCAGGTGAAACATGCCGCCGTGCAAGAACACCGAGGTAATGCTCGAGATCATTCCAGCGCCCTCTCTGGACCACATTAGCGACGGCGTGGAGCCAAAAAGCCAGAATACCGCATTCAGAGTTTCAGCAGGCAGAGTGAGTTCCCAGACAAGAACGATCGAGTTGACCGCGATCAGGAAAACGGTCATGATCGGAAACAGGCTGTAACGGTTCGGCTCAGTGTCATTGAGTGGAAGCATACTGTTTTATGGAGATCCCCAAAGGATGGAGTTTACCAGGCGCTGATACGCCATGAGGACCAACATCACATGCGGAAGCAGGACGAAACACCAGCCTGCCGAAGCAACCAGCGCGCGGGCGGCTGGAGCGCCGCCCGCGCCGACATCCTTGAAGAGGAGATACCATAGGCGATGACGAGAGCGCACGGATGCCAGCGCGATCATGAAGCTCCCGAACAAAACCAATAAAAATCCAAACCATAAAAACGGCTCGGGGTGGGCAAATGGGTTGATCCCCGTCTGGATCAACATCAAAAGCAGGTATAAAAGCGCGGGTCCGCCGGTCAGGCGGGCAACCGAGATACCGGGCGGGATACGAGCGATATTTTCCTGAAGCAGGTTTTCCAATTTGACGATGCGCCAATAGATCATATTCCATTGCCGCTTTGATTTTGTATTTGCCGCAACCTGCCCATAGACCGAGATCGCTTGTTCAAAATTCCCCTGCTCTTCATACATCTCAGCCAGTTCCATCGGATTTTGCTGAAAATGCTTGAGCCGCTGAAGGTCGCGTTTCACCTGGATATCCTCCGGCGTCAACGCCAACAATTTTTCAAGCGAGCGGATTTTTTCATCGGCATCGGGAGATAACTGCGCCAGGGAGCGCCAGACATCGGCATGGTTGATATTCCTTTGAGCCAGACTGCGAGCAAGTTCCAATGCCGATTCAAGTTTTCGCTCTTTAATCAACTCTTGTATATGGCGCGCCTGTTCACCGGCTTGGATTCGTTGCTCCTCTACTTGCTGTTGCCGTTCAGCCTGCAACCTGATGAGCAAGTGTCTGGCGTTTAAGTTCCCCGCATTGATCGCCAAAACTTGTTCGCAAGCATAGATGCGGTCATCCAGATCGTCCAACAGATCGATCAACCACATCCATGCCAATTCGTTCCGAGGCTCTGCCTCGATGACTTGCAGGAACATATCCCGCGCGCCCAATTCACGTCCAGCGCGCGCCGCCGCTATCGCTTGTCGAAGCAGGTTATCTTCCGTCATGGCTTATTGGATAAGGCGTATTGTATCCGTAATTCCCCTCCATGAAGCGATCAAAGTAAACGCAAGTTCCCCTGTTCATAAATAATCCCCGAAGGTCTCAAAACCTTCAGGGACTATTCATCTACTCTCTACCCTCTACTATTACACCACCACACTCACCAACTTCCCATGCGCCACAATGACCTTGCGCGGCTCCCTGCCTTCCAGATATTTCTGGACGATCTCACTCGCCAGTGCGGCTTTGCGGATTTCCTCTTCGCTCGCGTCCACAGCGACGACGATTCGGTCGCGCACTTTGCCGTTGACCTGCACGGGAATCTCGATCGAGTCTTCCCTTGCGGCGGATTCGTCCACTTGGGGCCACTTCTGCTGATGGATCGAGTACGGCTTACTTAATTGATTCGTCCACAATTCTTCGGCGATATGCGGCGCGACGGGAGCCATCATCTTCACGTAGATTTCAGTCGCCTCATCCCATTCGGGTGTACCGACCGCGCCAGCCTCGCGAGCTTTGTACATTTCGTTCAGCAACTCCATCAGCGAGGAGATGATCGTATTGAACTCGAAGTTCTCGAAGTCGTGCGTGACGCGCTTCAGGGTCTGGTGGACGCGTCGGCGTAGATTCTTTTTCACGTCGGCAGAGGCAGTTGGAGGCGTGGAAGGATCCGTGAACAGTGTCCACACGCGGCGCATCCATCTTGCAGTCCCTTCGATGCCGTTTGAGTCCCAGGGCGCGCCTTGTTGCCAGCGCGCGAAGAACATCAAATACGCGCGGACGGTATCGGCTCCATATTTTTTCACCAACACATCGGGCGCAACGACATTGCCTTTGCTCTTCGACATCTTGCTGTTATCTTCCGCCAACACCATGCCCTGATTGCGCAACTGCATCACGGGTTCGCTGCCCTCGGTGATGCCCATGTCGCGCAACGCCTTGTGAAAAAAGCGGAAGTACAGCAAGTGCATGTTGGCATGTTCGCTTCCGCCCGTGTATGTGTCAACGGGCATCCAATAGTTGTATTCGGCATCGTCGAACGGCGCGTCGTTATCGCGCGGACTCAGATAACGCAAGTGATACCACGATGAACACATGAACGTATCCATCGTATCCGTTTCGCGCGTGGCAGGCTCGCCGCACACAGGGCAAGTCGCGTCCTTCCACGTCGGATGAAACTTCAACGGCGACTCGCCCGTCGGCTTCCATTCGTCAATATCATCGGGCAACAGCACGGGCAGTTGATCATCAGGCACGGGGTTCCATCCGTGCGTTTCGCAATACACCATTGGGATCGGCGCGCCCCAAAAACGTTGGCGCGAGATCAACCAATCGCGATAGCGATAATTCACATCGCGCTTGCCAATCCCTTTTTGCTCCAAATATTCAATCACCGCTTTGATCGCGGGATTCTTCATGCCTTTATCGTTCGTGGCGCGCGTGCCATTGAACGGACCCGAATTGATCATCACGCCATCATGCGGATACGCTTCGATCATCGTCTCGCCGTTTAACTCCATGCCTTCTGCCTGGATAACGGGAATCACTTTCAACCCGAACTTGCGCGCAAATTCAAAGTCGCGTTCGTCGTGCGCAGGCACAGCCATGATCGCGCCCGTGCCGTACGACATCAACACATAATCCGCAACCCAGATGGGGACGCGCTCCTCATTCACTGGATTGATGGCATAGCCGCCCGTGAAGACGCCCGTCTTCTCTTTATCTTTCGCTTCGCGCTGGATGTCGGTCTGCTTCTCCGCTTCAGCCTTATACACGTGGACGGCTTCCGCGTTCTCCGCCGTGGTGACTTTATCCACCAGCGGATGCTCAGGCGACATCACCATGAACGTCGCGCCCCACAATGTGTCGGGACGTGTTGTAAATATTTCAATGGGATCGCCCGTTTCAGTTTTGAACGTCACCGACGCCCCCTCCGACCGACCGATCCAATTCGTCTGCGAAGTTTTGATGAACTCGGGCCAATCAATGCCATCGAAGTGCAGTAATTCATCCGCATATTTTGTCGCTTTGAAGAACCACTGCTCCAACTCTTTCTTGATCACAGGCGTTCCGCAACGGTCACAGACTCGATCCTCGCCTTTGACTTGTTCGCGCGCCAGAGTCGTGTTGTCCTTCGGGCACCAATCCACGGCTTGCTTTTTGCGATACGCCAATCCGTGTTTGTACAACTGGATAAAGAACCACTGCGTCCATCGGTAATATTCGGGGTCAGACGAGACCGCCTCGCGCTCCCAATCGAACATCGCACCCATCGTGCGCATCTGTTTACGCATCCGCTCGATGTTTTGATATGTCCATTTTTTCGGATGGATATTGTGCTTGATCGCCGCGCCCTCCGCTGGCAGACCGAACGCGTCGAACCCCATCGGGAACATGACGTTGTATCCCTGCATCCGCTTGAACCGCGCCCGCGCATCGGACGGAGTCATCGCGTACCAGTGACCGATGTGCAAGTCGCCGCTGGGATACGGTAACATCGTCAGCGCGTAATGTTTCGGTTTGCTGTTATCAATCACCGCGCGATACAACTTATCCGCTTCCCACTTTGCCTGCCACTTCGGCTCAAAGGCTTGCGGGTCGAAAGACATATCCTTATTCGCCGTAGTGACGACTTTAGTCGTCTTATTTCTCACAGGCGCGGACTTTCTAGCCATCGATACAGGCTTCGTCACCTTCTTCTTCACCGCGACAACTTTCTTCTTCGCTGGCGATGCTTTCGATTTCAAAGTCTTTTTCACCTTTGGCGCGTTGTTCTTTTTAGTAGTTGTTTTCTTCTTCTTAGTAGCCATTCTTACCTCATTATGAGTTTCAGATTCCAGGTTTCAAGTTCCAAGCGTTGCCCTGAGATTGTCGATGGGTTTTGGTTTTTCGTTTCTTTGCGCATGAGGAGGCGAGGAAGGAGAGGTCCCTGCTTCCAGAAAATGAAATTGATTCCATCGCTCATATGTGCCTCCTTTCAGATCTGACCATAGACCATCGACGCTAGATGATACAGGATGGTCTATCGTCCATCGTCCAGTACAAAACAAAAAACTCCTCATCCACATCAGGGACGAAGAGTTCACTCCGCGGTACCACCCAGTTTGTCAATTAGTCTCCTAGTCTCTAGTCAACTAGTCTCTAATCAACCACTTTAATCAAGATAACGGTTGAAACCGTCGCTGACTACTCGATTCACCAGCGAAGTCCCCTTCGACTTTGGGCTAAAGCCCTCCGCTCAGGGCGACAGGCGAGTTCGGTCTCTTGGTATTCCCGTTCGATACCGTTTGAAGGGCTTCCACCTTGCCTTCCCTTCTCGCTGACGGGATGACCTACTGCTCCTGCCATAACTTTTGTTGTACGTCAAACTTAAGTTTGACATACTAAATTGTGGACCCAGAGGGATTCGAACCCTCGACCTTCTCAATGCCATTGAGACGCGCTCCCAACTGCGCTATGGGCCCCATTTCGATTTCGGATTTTCGATTTCAGATTTACGATTTGGATCGTGGGTTTCAATCGTCAATCCAAAATCGGCAATCGTAAATCGGTGGTGGACCTGAGGGGATTCGAACCCCTGGCCTCATCAGTGCGATTGATGCGCGCTCCCAACTGCGCTACAGGCCCAAAGGAAATTGCGTTCGGTATTCTACTGTACGGGTTGGGTGATGTCAAGCAACGTTTCGCTGTAAAATAGGGACAGACGATGGCTTGATCAATGAGAATGATTTGCCACAGAGCGCGCAGAGATCCTGAGTTTTTCTCAATGGTCTCAGTGAGCTCTGTGGCTAAATAAATAAACCAAAAGGGATATTTCCATGGCTGAGACAAACTCCAAACCCATCTACCGCATCATGGACTTGAGTGAGGCTGATCGCCCACGAGAGAGATTATCCACGCTGGGAGCGCAAGCCCTCACCAATGCCGAATTGATTGCCATCCTCCTGCGCGTGGGCGTGAAGGGAGAGAACGCGGTGGAGGTTGGTCAACGCCTGCTCAAAAAATTCGGGGGACTGACGGGACTCCACCGAGCGCCGTTCGCCGACCTCAAAAAGCAGCACGGACTCGGCGACGCCAAAGCCGCGCAGATCAAAGCGGCGATCGAACTCGGTCGAAGGCTGACGCTCGAATCCCCCGAAGAAAGAATCGCCATCAACTCCCCTGCCGATGCCGCCGCGCTGGTCTCGTACGAAATGTCCGCGTTGGAGCAGGAGCATCTGCGCGTGATGCTGCTCGACAGGAGGAATCGGGTGTTGGAAACCGTCGAGGTGTACAAAGGATCGGTCAACTCTTCGCAAGTGCGAGTCGGCGAGATTTTCAAGGAAGCGATCCGCAAGAACGCCTCCTGCATCGTCATCATCCACAACCACCCGAGCGGAGACCCCACTCCCAGCCCCGACGATGTCGCTGTGACGCGCGCCATCGTGCAAGCAGGCAAATTGCTCGACGTGGATGTGCTAGACCATCTCGTGATCGGTCAAGGCAAGTGGGTGTCGTTGAAAGAGAGAGGATTGGGGTTTGTATAAGCCCTTGATTATAGTATCACTTTATGATATTATATATTCGTGGACAACAAACACCGCAAAACTCTCGAAGCAATATTTGAAAAGCCGGAACGAGCCAATATTGCGTGGAGAGATGTGGAATCCTTGTTCACCGCATTGGGCGCTGAGATTACAGAAGGAAATGGCTCACGAGTGCGGGTTGCGTTGAAAGGAGTTCGGGCTGTGTTTCACCGCCCCCACCCGAGGAAAGAGACAAATAAAGGAGCCGTCAAGTCTGTTCGCAGGTTTCTTGAGACGGCAGGAGTAAAACCATGATGGAATATAAAGGATATGTCGGCAAAGTTGAAATTGACGATGATGCGGGCATTTTGCACGGCGAAGTGATCAATGTCCGTGATGTGATTACGTTCGAAGGCGAAAGCGTTGACGAGGTTCAAAAGGCATTTCGAGATTCGGTGGATGATTATCTCGACTTTTGCGCCAAACGCAATGAAACACCTGAGAAACCGTTCTCGGGCAAGTTCGTCCTTCGCCTCCCCGCTGAATTACATCGCAAAGCCTACATTCAGGCAAAATTGGAGGATAAAAGCTTGAACGGTTGGGTTACAGATGTTTTGGAAACCGCGCTTGAAAACGAGTAACTGCGCCATTGTGCAAGCAGGCAACTGCTCGATGTGGATGTGCTAGACCACCTCGTGATCGGTCAGGGCAGGTGGGTGTCGTTGAAGGAACGAGGGCTGGGGTTTGTGTAAAATAAGCGACAAAAAAGAAAACACGGATTAATTCAAACTCCTCCCATAAACACAGAAAGGCCAACGAAAAATGGAAAGTGACAATTCGGCATTTATTTACGTAAACATTTTCTTAATTGCTGCACTTCTATTTCTGTATTTTTATTTCGTAAAGGATGCTAAACAAAAAATTAAGTCCTTCTTACAAAGTAGAGGAGCAACTGACATTGAAATTTATCATGAGTGGTTCGATTTTGATCGCGACACACTCACATTCTCTGTAACTTATGTCAGTTACTTAGGCAACATACTCACTACTAGATGCAAGTTGCGTGTATTATTTGCCTCTGTAAGTGATGATGTCTTTTGGTCCGAATCTCAAGATTTGGAATTTCTCCAACCCAATCAAAAAGTTTCTTCAAAAAAATATACCAGATCTAAAGTGAATCCTAGTGAATATGAAAAGAAGATTCGTTCAAAGACAAAGAAAAAATTACCCACATTTGAAATTTTAACGACTCTGAGAGTTCCCAATAGCGACCATAAAATTGTAATGTTGAACTACACAACAGCGTTCAGAAATATTCTTCGTTGCAAACCAGATGGCTCAATAAAATGGCAGGTGGAGTTGCCTACATCAACAAATGATGTTTATACCGATGTGGCATGGAAAGATGGGCAATTAACGGCATTTAGCAGGTCTTGTATTTCCGTCGTTCTTGATGTTGAAACTGGTAAGATCATCTCGCCACAATAAGAGTTTTCCTTCACCCACTCCTCCTCACCCCAAACTCCCGAAACTCTCCTGTCACATCCTCCCACTCCACCGTTGACTCATCCACCCGCGACATGCTGGGACCTTGCTTCATCATCTCGATGAGGCGTTCCACGTTTTCGCGCTTGCCCTCTGCGATTGCTTCAACGGTGTTGTAGCCAACGTTACGAACCCAGCCTGTTAGCCCTCCAATTTGGCGCGCGTGATATTCCACGTGGGCGCGGAAGCCCACGCCCTGCACGCGTCCTTTTACGAAGATGTGTGCGCGGACAAAATCTGTCATTGGATAATTTCTCCTGTGTAAAATCGAAGGATCAACGACCATGCACAATGGACGATTGACTCATGTTCACCGATAACTAATGCATGGTCTATGGTCTATGGTCTATGGTCTATGGAGCTCAGGTCAAAAAATCACTTCCCCGGCTTCTGCCGCATCGCAAGCAACCCCAACGCCAGCGGAATGACCAGCATCACGCACAACAACACCAGGTACGGAAACGTGGCTTGCAAGGCAGTATCCACGACATCCTGCCCCAACGCCGATCGCCGCCAGTCGGCTTCCAGTTGCGTCAATGTCAATCCGTACACCAACTCCACGCCGCTGTCGCAGGCCAAACCATCGGCATAGGCAGTGGCGAGGTCGACAAGTTTGGTAACGCCGAACGTGTCGCGCAGAAAGGCGGTAAACGACCGGGCTTGGGCATACGCCAAAAACGCCGAATCAGATTGAACGGGGAAAGAAGCGCACAAATCCACGAACGGGATTAACGCGCCGCGCGCGGCGGCATCCGACAGCGCGCGATCGTATTCGGGCGTCGGGTTTGCCTCCACAAGAGTCGCGAACCCTTCGCGCAACCAAGCGGGCGCCCGATCGTATCCCTCGCCGAGGTAACGATACATGATCACATGCATCAACTCATGCGGAATGCGCCAGCCCATCAGTTCGGCTTGCTCATTGCCCGGCTCGATCACCGCCAGCGCCGCGCTGCTCGACGGCTCCGCCACACCCACCACCCACGAATCATAGCCGGGGAATTGCATATCGCTTTGCGAAGCATAGATAAAAATATCGACCGGCTGAGAAAGATCAACGGGAAAATATTGTCCGATGGTCTCCAGCCCCGCGCGCGCGGCGTTCAACGTGTCTTGCGCAAACGCATCATCGCCCCGCGCCCAGCGCAAGCGCAACCCGCCCTCATCCAACTCCTGCCAATTGAATCGATTATCGTCGTATCGAAACGAATAAAAATCGCTTTGGAACGCGGCGCCGTCGCCAAGCACAAGATCATACCGCCAATACACCAGCGTGAACGGGCGAATGTTGGTTTGCCGCGCATCCAGGGTGAATTGCGATGTTCCATCCGGGTTCACCGTCAGCGGTTCCGAACGAAGGACGTTCAACCGCTGATCGAAGATCGTGATCGACGCGCTTTGTAACGGGCTGGGCGAAAGGATCGCGGCAAGGAAATCGACTTGCTCCCCAAACCGATACACCGCCTCGACGCGCTCAAACGCGACGCCCGCCTGCCCCGCCGGCGCGTTCAACCCCGACGAGTGAACCTGCCTCGCCCACCCCAACGCATACGCCAGTGTCATGAAGATCGAGAGGCGCGCGAGTTTCACCGTCATCTCCCCAACAGCACGATCAGCGGAGTCAACGTTAGCGGGCTAAGCACTGTGCCGAGGTACACAATGGCAGTCACCAGCGATGAATCGAGTTTATATTCGGTGGCAAGGATCGTGGTATTCACCGCCGCCGGCATCGACGATTGAATTACCGCCGCCTGTTGCGCCGCGCCGCTTAACCCAAAGAGGAGGCTGAGAAAAAATCCGACGAGGGGTCCTGCCAATAGGCGCAGGGAAACGCTCAAACTCACGCCGCGCAATTTCTCCGTCCACTGCACGCGCGAGAGTTCCACGCCAAGCAGGACGATCATCATCGGAATGCTCCCGCCCGCGGCAAGCTCGATGGTGCGCGCGAGCGCCATGGGTATTTCAACATGCAACGCCCGGAACAGCACAGCGAACACCAGGCTATACACCACCGGCACTTTGAACATGCCAAGAAAGGCTTGCTTGAAGTTCATGTGCCCAAGCGAGGCGATCAACACGCCGCCGGTGTTGTGCAAAATTGCCGTGGTCACAAAGAATAGGCCGGCGTATTTTAGCGCGTCGCCGCCAAACGCAAACGATACAAGCGGAAGCCCGTAGTTGCCCGTGTTGCCAAAGACCGTGGCGATCATCACCGCCGCCAGGGTCGGGCGGTCGAGTTTAAAGGCGAGGCTAAACCCCAGCGTGATTCCCAGCATGATGAAGATGTACACGGCTGTGAAAGACACCACCTTCACGGCTTCGGTGATGTCGATCTCGTTTTGCACAAGCAGTTCAAAGACGAGCATCGGCGCAAAAATATAGAAGATCACCCGCCCAAGCGAGCGCGAGTCGATGGGGAATATTTTACCGAGGGTAAACCCAGCCCCGCTCAGGAGCAGGATCGGCAGGAGGTTGTTGGCAAATGTGGAGGCAAGAAGGGAAAGCGACATGGGTATAGAGTAAAAAGATCACGGGGATTATAACGTCTCCGTGGCCGGGAAAAATTTCTCTACGGTAGTGATGTTCGCAAAGATAGTTTCAAACTTTTTTGCCATACATCGCCCCAATATACTTTTGGAAATTGTTCAGAAGCCTCAGAAACTGTTTCCCAGCTCTTTCTTTGCCACACCTCATCTCGATGTCTTTCGGGAGAGCGCGCAGAGAATTCTGAGAAAACCCATCAAAATCTTTGAAACACTTTCTTAGGAATCTTCTTCCTCATCCTCCTCTTCGCCATCGAACTCCAGGTCGGGTTCAATGTTGAAGAGGTCGAACTTGTCCAACTCATCGGTGAAGGCGAGGTTTTCGAGCGCCTCTTCGAGGAATTCGATCTGGTCTTCATTTTCATCGTCGGTCTGGTCGAGCAGGTTTTCGATGAAGGCGCGCGCATCCTCGCCGCCGATCTGCGAAAGCGACCAGATGATCGCGCCGGTCACATCGTCGTCTTCTTCCTCTTCGACCAACTTCAATAAAATCGGGAGGGTTTCTTTGATGCCCAGTTGGCCCGCCGCTTCGACCGCGCTTTCGCGCACATTGCGGTTCACGTTGGCGAGCGAGGCGATCACATCCTCGTTCCAACGGTTGTCGGCGGAGCGCCCCATCGCAAACAGCGCGGAGGTCTGCCAGGCGGGGTCTTCGCGCTTGAACGATGACTCGATCAATGCCATCACCTCGGGGCGGGAGGAAAATCCCAGCGCTTCGAGCGCGCGCCGGCGGACCCGCCCATCGTCATTTCCATTCGCGGCGGAGAGCAGTTCATCTTCCACTTGTTGCTTGATCGCGGGAGGGATTTCTTCGAGTTCGCCAAGGGCAACGAACATGCCGAGGTTGGCGGCGGCTTCGGCGCGTGTTTGCGCGTCCGCATCCGATTTGAGCAGGTCGATGTACTGCGGGATCAGGCGGGTATCGTCCGATTCGCGCAGGAGGCGCAGAGCGCGCCCGCGCACGGAAGCATCCGCATCGTTGAGAATCGATTTTGCAAAATCGTCGAATGAGACGAGCGTATTCTCTTCGGCAAGCGCTTCAAGTTGTTCAAGCACGTTTAATTTGCGTTTGACGCTGACGCGCGACCAAATGTCGCCAAGGGTTTTGAGTTCAAGCGCGCCCATGTCGGAAAAATGGTGCAGGAACTTGGGAGAAAATTCCTTTTTCTCGTTGAGCAGGGCGTCGAGCACAAGTTGGAAGGGATTCGGGTTTGGGTTCATTGGTTATGGCACCACAATGCCGATCGGGTTAACAAAGTCCATTACGTTGACGTAGATCATGAACAACAGGAGCACGGTCATGCCGAGTCCGTGCACGAGGTTTTCCACGTTGGGGGGCACGCGGCGTCGGAAGATCAACTCTGGCAGGAGGAAGATGATGCGTCCACCATCCAGCGCGGGGAACGGGAACAGGTTGAAGATGCCGAGGCTGATCGAAAGCCCGGCAATGAGTTCAAGTGTGCGTACCGGTTGGTCGGCGGGATCGGTTGGGGCGGCGTTACCAACATTTGTGTTGGCTGTCGCTTCCATATCGTGACTCACGGTTTGCCCGATGATGTCGTAGATGCCTTTCAATCCAATCACGCGGCTTTGCTCCGGGGTGAGGGTGCCGCGAATCATTTGCGCGGGGAGCGAGATCAAATTACGGATGTTGAAGTAGGTGTACCTCGCGCCGAGGCTGAGAGTTTCAAGGGGCGAATCAGACCGAACGAAGGGCACACCCAGCCCCACTCCGATCATGACGCGGTTTTGCGTCTTGTCGAATTGCGGCTGGGCGATCAACTCCAGTTCCTCTCCGTTGCGGTTCACGAGGAAGGTCACAGGTTGGTCTTGGCCCGCATCCACGATCATGCGGAGTTCGTCGTAACTGCGGATGGGTTGCCCGTTCCCGCTGATGAAAATATCGCCGGATTGAAACCCCGCCGTCTGGGCTGGGCTTCCATCGACCACCGATGACACGAGCACGCGGGTGGTATCGGGGGCGCCGACGCGGTAGAAAATAAAACTGTAGATGAGCACAGCCGTAAGCAGGTTCATCAACGGGCCGGCGACGAGCACGGCGAAGCGCTTCCACGGTGTTGCGGCCGCCAGCCCGCCCGCCACGTTCGGGTCGTTCTCGCCTTTGGGTCTGACGAAGCCTCCGAGTGGGAGCCAGTTCAGCGTGAAGCGCGTTCCCCGCCAGGTGAAGAGGGTGATCGCGCCCGGGGTGGGCAAGCCTAACCCGAATTCTTCCACTTCGATATTGCACCAACGCGCAACGATGTAGTGCCCGAATTCGTGGATGATGACCATGCCGCTAAAGGCAAGGATAAAGACAATGGGTGTGAGAATGGTTTCGTTCATAGTTTTCCTTCGCGCGAGGATTATATCGCCAATTGACAAGACGCTCTGAGACGCAAAGAAGTTTCTAATGCTTTTCATAGGTCTGGGGTAGAATTATTCCATTGTTTTCTACCGTACAAAAGACGAAGCTGAACCGCGAAATGTCGCCATGGCGCCATGCGATACCTGCTTAGGGCACGAAGAAAACCTTAACCGGAAAGGAAAACTCTCATGACCGATAGCGCCTGTCTTTTCTGTAAGATCATTTCAGGTGAAATCCCCGGAACCGTCGTGTACCGCGATGAGCAAACCACCGCTTTCCGCGACATCAACCCGGTCGCGCCGACGCACATTCTGATCGTGCCGAACCGTCACATCGAGTCGGTTGCCGCGCTCGAGAAAGCGGATGAGTCGTTGATGGGGCATCTCGTCACGGTTGCGCGGTCCCTTGCAGAACAAGAGCGCATCGATACCACGGGCTACCGACTGATCACAAATCACGGCGCGGATGGCGGGCAAACCGTGTTCCATTTGCACCTCCATTTGATCGGCGGGCAGAGGATGAAGCACCCGATGGGGTGATGTTAGGATGAAGGATGAAAAAGCCGCCGAAAATTTCGGCGGCTTTTATGTTTTACCTTTTATCCAGCGGGCTTCCCTTCAATTTGCTTTGGGGTTGACCGGCGCGCCAGGAATAATATCCAAGCCCGGCGCCGGCGAGCAACAGCAAAATACCGAAGATACCCAGAATAGACGATCTGCCGCCGCCTTCGGTCGGTTCGCTGACTGTCACCGTTTTGGGTTGCGCCCCAAAATCAACAGATGCCCGGTCGCCTGCCCTCACGGTGAAGTTATAGCTCATCACCATGGTCGGGTTGTAACTATCGGGCACCGCCATGCTGACGTTGTAATCTCCCTGCGGCACATCTTCGAAGCACGAACGATCCGGTTCCAGCGTGTCTGGGTCGAAGGTGGAAACAGTATCCTTGGTCTCGGCATACGAGCCGTTGATGTTCGTCAGACTGACCGCGCCGCCATCGATGCCGAATTCCGTTTCCTGCCGCAACGCGTCTCCGTTGGCATCGTTGAAGAGCAGGACGCACACGATCGTTGTCCCATCGATCGGCGTGGAGGTGGGTGTCGGCGACGGAAGTGTGGGCGCGGGGCCGGCGGTAGGCTCAATAGAGATTACGCCGACAACAAGTTGTTGACCTACTGTTAGATTGCAATCCTGATCGAGGCGCGTGTTTAATAAACGTAGTTGCGCGACGGTGATCCCATGCAAGAGCGCCACCTGCCCGCAGTTATCCCCGTCCACCACTGTGTATAGGATGCGACCATCCGCTCCCGGCGTGGCAGTCACAAATCCCTGCCCGCGCGGCGCGGCGGAGGCTTGCGTCGAAGAGAAGGCAATGCCCACAACAAGAATCGACAGCAAATAAAAGCAAATAATGAGTATGGTTCTGCGGTTCATCGGCGGGATTATATCAGGGTTGGTTATTGCCTCGCGCGCGGCACTTGGAACTGCAAAGCGCGCAAGGGAAAATCGTTTCGCGCTCCTACATTCTTGCTTAGCGATAAGAACAATCGATCTACGAGAGTGTTTCTTAAGTCTTTTTGGCTCTACCGTTTTTAACGGGAAACCATTTTTCAAACACAAAGGACACGACGGTCACAAAGGAAAAACACAAGGAATCTAGGCTCTTTTCCCCCTTTGTGTACTTTGTGTCCTTCGTGGTGAGGCTCTTTCTCGTTGATTACGGGACACCCGTCTTTTTTTTGGACACGGATAACGCGGATTTCACGGAGAAAACCATTTAAAAATCCGTGTTTGACCGTGTCATCCGTCAAACTTGTACTGCGACTGAAAGGAGTGTCGAAGTATCCGTGTACTTAAGAAACAGTGTCTAAGCGTTATATCGCTTTCGGATTTCCGGCAAAAAATAATCGTCGAAGAATCGATCCGCATCGTATTCCGGTTGCCAGCCCCACTCGGCGCGCGCCAGTGAATCGTCCACATCTTCGGGCCACGAGTCGACGATGCCCTGCCGGCGCGGGTTCGGCTCGAACGTAATCTCCGCGCCGGGAAAGGCTTTCAACGCGCGGTCGCGGAACTCGCCGGCGGTAAGCGCGAATGCCGCAATGTTATATACCTGATGGCTCAACTTCTCGCGCGGCGCGTCCATCAACATCAACAGCGAGCGGATCGCGTCGGGCATTGCCATGAACGAAATTTTCGCGTCTTCGCGCGCGAAACAGGCATAGGGCTTCCCCTGCGCCGCGGCGTGGAGCATTTCCGGTCCGTAGTCGCTGGTGCCGCCGCTCGGCAGGGTAAAGGCTGAGATCAAGCCGGGGAACCGAATCGACCGAAAGTCCAGGAAGTGAGGCGGGTTTTCATCCAAATGTTTTTGACCGAAAAACTTGCTGTAATAAATTCCCAGTTTTTCACAATACAACTTATTGCATCCATACATGGTCTGCGGCGCGTTATATTCGTTTTCCTTCACGCGCCCCGCCGAGTTCTTCACCGCAAGAGTCCCCATCCCGTAGGCCGCGATCGAGCTCGGGAACAAAAACTTCACCGACTTGCGATGCTTCTCCGAACGATACGCGGCGAGCATGAGCAACTGCATGGTGCCCTCCACGTTGATGCGATGCGCCTCCTCGCTTGCCACCTCGGCTTTGGAAGACAGCGACGCCGCAAGATGAAAGATCACATCGAAATCGTAATCGTAAAATGTTTTGATCTTGTACACCAGGTCCCCCTGCACATGCTCCGCAGAAATATTCTTGATGCTCTCGGGCAACGGCGCCAGGTCCGACGTTGTGATGTGATACCCGCCGCGCCGCGCCAATGCCTGCACCAGAGCCTGACCAATTTCTCCGCACGCGCCCGTCACCAGCGCCTTCTGTTCAGTCATACAATCTCCTTGTATGCTAGAATGTCGAACGACGATATTGTACTTCATGCGAACCCTACTCGTTATTTTTTTGATGGGATGTCTCACCTCATCCTGCTCGCCAGCGGATGCGATTCCAACCGCCTCAGCCACATCGTCCTCGGAGACTCCGCTTCCAACGCCGAGTGTGGTCTGGTTCCCCCCCTCTGCCACGCCAACCCTTCCAGCGGTGGTGACAGCCACCTCCACACCAGAGATGAAACCCGGCATTGGCGCGTTGATCCTCAATGACGATTTCTCCGATTTCGCCTCATGGGACACTGCCGTATCGGACCAGGGGAGCGCCGCCATCAGCCGCAACCGCTTGACCATTGTTGTGCAACCCGGCATTTATCTCGCCAGCCTAAGGCACGATCTGGCTGTGGGTAACTTCTACGCCGAGATCACCGCGCGAACGAGCACCTGCCGCGGCGACGACAACTACGGGCTGATCCTCCGCGCCGCGGGAAATTCGTTCTATCGTTTTGCTCTCGCTTGCAATGGTCTGGTCTTCGTGGAGCGAGTCAAAACCGGCACGCGGCTGACCATCTTCGAGCCGGTCGCCAGCGGGGACGCCCCCCCGGGCGCACCGGGCGAAGCGCGCATTGGCATTTGGGCGGTCAACGCCGAGATGCGGGTCTTTCTCAACGGTCGTTTTCAATTCAGCATCATCGATAAAAGTTTTCCCAACGGTGGTTTCGGCGTGTACGCGCGTTCGGCGGGCGATACCCCGGTCACGGTTACGTTTTCCGATTTAATCATCTACGATGTCAATTACACCGCGCCCACCAGAACTCCTTCGCCATAATTCAGAATTAAAGAACAAAAGAACTCCGAAGGAGTGGGATTTTTATAGATGGAAGGCAATATATGATGCAACCTCGAAGGCACCGCGTTGAGCTTGTCGAAACGAGTGTCATGTTTTGGAGCATCATGTCATCCCTTCGGGATTTAGAAAAATTAACGTTTCGTTCTAGAATCGTTACATCCCTTCGGGATTGATTCAACGTGAAAGCAATTTGCCGATTTACGAATTACCACTTACCAATTACTATTAAACAATGTCGCGCAACAAATTGAATAACCTGACCAACAAGGAATGGTTGAAGTTCCAGAAGTCGTGGTTCATCCATAATCCTCCGCCGCGCAAGAAGGGCGTGTTGGTTCATCCCGCCAAATACCCAGAGACGATGGCGCAGGAGTTCATCGAGTTCTTCACCAAGGAAGGCGAGACCGTGCTCGACCCCATGGCAGGGACAGGTTCGACTCTCGTCGCGGCATTGCGCGCAGGGCGGAATAGTTACGGCATCGAGTTGAATCCCAAATACGCAAAGATCGCGGCGAAGATCATTGAGGAGGAAAGAAAAGTGTTGGGCGAAGAGGTCGAAGGTCTAACGTCGAAAGTCATCAATGGAGATGCCGCCTCAATTACCAATTACCAATTACCAAGTATTGATTACGTCCTCACCTCCCCTCCCTATTGGGATATGTTGAAAGCAAGAGGCGCAGAGACTCAAAAGAAACGCCGCGACTCCGCCGAGTTGGACGTCCACTATTCGGATGACCCGCATGACTTGGGAAATATTGAGGATTATGAAAAATTCTTGGAGGGGTTGGTTGAGATTTACAAACGACTGAAGCCGTTACTACGCGAGAAGGCGTATCTCACGATCATCGTCAAGAACGTGAAGAAGGGCGGGAAGATCTATCCGCTGGCGTGGGATATTGCGAGGGAACTGGGGAAGACGTACACACTAAAAGACGAAAAAATCTGGTTGCAGGATAACCAATCCCTCGCGCCGTTCGGGATGGGTTCCGCGTGGGTGAGTAATACGTTCCATCATTATTGTTTGCAATTTAGGAACGAGCGCGGAAACCCATGAGCAAAAAAGAAAACAAACAGCCCGAAGGCGACGATTACCTTGAACAACTCCAATGGCAATCGAGTTTTCGAGGGCGCTGGAGCTCTCGTTTTACGCCACGATGGAAATATAAAATCGCGTATGGCAACAAAAAGCAAACCCTGGTCGATAGGATATTAAGTTGGCTGGTAGTGGTTTTGTTGGTTGCGGGCTTGTTTATCGCAACCACGACTCCAATTTCACATGGAGAATATGGTTTGCCAATTGTGGCGGGATCGATTATTTCATTGGCTACCGTTTTCTTTCTGTTTGCCGTTCGAGACGCTAAAAAAGTCAACGATGATGATGACGAAGACTTCGAATGATTACCCCCTCCAACCTCCTCCACCTCCCCTACACCCGCGATTTGACCGAGGCGGGGATTGCCTACGCGCTGAGGTCGTTGCCGCACATGTTCAATCGCATGGGCGCGTCGCCGTATGACAAGTTGCGACGAACTGTCGCGGGCGTGGCGGTGGAGTTGGCGTTTCGGCGGCATCTTTCGGAGCAGAAGATTCCCTTCGATGTGAAAGGCGCGGCTCCGTTCACGAACCCGCATCGCTATGATGTGTCGCTTGGCGGGCGGAGATGCGACATCCAATCTTTTTTCATTTCGCATCGCGATCAAATTTCAGAGATGAAGCGCAACCCGCAGGTGATCTTGAACGCGCCCGCGCTTATCCCCTCCGACCAAAATGCGGCGGAGGGACATTTGGACAGCGACATTTACCTCTTCGCATTTTTATCCGGTCTCATCGCCGCATCGCAGGAGGATTTGAGGAAAGCCGTCGGCGCGGGACAGCCGCATTACTTGGTTCACGTCATGCCTGATGCGTGGGCGCGTCCCGCCGCGTGGGCTCCGCTCGGCGCGCTGGTCGTCAAGTCGGAAGCGGAGGAGACGATGAGGCTCGAGTTGGGCGGGCAGGTCGAAGGGCGAGAGACGCGTCTGCTGGAGGTGGAGATTCCGCCGCGCGGGCGAGTCGAAATCTCCAATGAATTCTTTTCGCTGGCGCGCATCCACAGTAAAACGCCGCCGAACGCGCGGATCGGGATTCGAAAAATGAGCGAAAGCGAAGCGCATGTGATCGGCGCGTTCGATTGGGGTAATATCTGGGTCTACGGCATGGGCATTGTGCTGGCTGGCTATCTATCGCGCGAAGAGTTCAACCGCCGCGCCGCGCCCATCCCTGAAGGCGCGCGAGTGTTTCAATATGAAAAGACGCGCGTCAAGAATCTCGCGGTGTCGGTGGTCGATCTGAAACCCATCGCCAATTTATTCAACCGCATAAAGGAACAAACAATATGAAACTAAAACGCATTGGTTTGGGTTTGTTGGTTTTATCCATGCTTTCATGCAATTTCGTCACGCGGATGATTATCCCCGCGACCGCTACGCCGATCCCAGCCTCGACGCCGATCGCAACCCTCACGCCAACTCCCTCTCCGTTGGTCCCATCGTACATTCCGCCAGAGTGTCAGGCCTCCGCGCCGTTCGCCACGATCTCGCCGGACCTTGCGCTGGCTCAGCCCACCGTCACCTTTGAGCCGAACCCCGAAGTTTCCAAAGACCTGCAAGTGGATGTGTTCGACGAACTCACCAAAAAAGTGGATGCGGTGTACGTGTACCCCGATTTCAACGGCAAAGATTGGGCAGAGATCAAAGCGCGTTACCGCGCCAAGATCGAAGCGGGGTTGGATACCGAATCGTTCTACCTGGAAATGCAGGCGATGATCAACGAACTGGGCGACGAGCATTCGTTTTATCTTTCGCCTCTCGAGGTGGAAGCCTCCGAAGCGGAGTTGCGCGGCGAGAACGATTATGTGGGCGTGGGTATTTTCTCCCTGCCCGATCCCGAGCGGCAGATCATCTCGATCATTTCCACCTTCCCCGACTCGCCCGCCGAACATGCGGGAATTAAACCGCACGATAAAGTGATTGCCGTGGATGGAGTCCCTCTGCAATTCGATGTCGACGCCACGCGCCAAATTCGCGGACCGAAATGTTCGGCGGTGACGCTCACGGTGCAAACGCCGGGCGAGTCGCCGCGCGACATCATGTTGGTCCGCGCCTCCATTCAGGGAAACCTGAACATCGTTTCACAACTTGTGCCAACCGCCGACGGTTCGAAGATCGGCTATATTTTCATCCCCACCTTTTTCGATGAAACGATTCCCCCGCAGATGATCGACGCGCTGGAAGCATTCGGTCCGCTGGATGGGCTGATCCTCGACGTGCGCTTGAACGGCGGCGGGAGCAGTTCGGTGGTGGACCCGATCTTTGAACTGTTCGTAGACGGCGTGCTGGGGAAATTCGTCAGCCGCAACGATTCGCGCACGCTTCAGGTCAAAGCGGACCCCATCAACAACTCGCAGACCGTGCCGATCATCGTCATCGTAAGCGAGGATACCGTCAGCTATGGCGAGATCTTCGCCGGGGTGTTGAAAGACCTCGGTCGCGCAAAAGTGGTCGGGCAGACCAGCCTCGGCAATGTGGAAGTGTTGCACGGCTATGACTTCGACGACAACTCACAGGTGTGGATCGCCTCTGAAACTTTTTACTCCGCCACCTCCGAAACCAATTTCGAACTATCGGGGATCATCCCCGATGTGGAAGCCTTCGCCGAATGGGATTCGATCACCTTCGAGACCGATCCTTCCATCAAAGCGGCAGTTGAGTTATTGGGACATTGACCCCTCCGCCGCTGTAACGGCGGGAGGAGTGGATCGGATTAAATTTGACTCATCCGCTTCTGGTACACTTTTTCGCATGACAAAAAGAAATATCGCATTGAGCATAGTGGGGTTGATTGTGTTCGCCATTCTGCTCTATCAAATCCCCGCGATCAACAGCCGTTTATCGTGGCGGTTTGAAGTGGCGCGAACGTATGTGAGAAATGTTCTTCACCCGGTGGGCAATGTGCCGACGGCAATTCCACAGCCGGCGAACACTGTTGCGCCGACGATTGCGATTCAACCAACGCAGACGAATGACCCACAGGGCGCAAGCGGAGTCGTCACTACGATCATTCCTCCGACGCCCACGCTTGCGCCGCCTCCCGCTCAGGCATTCCTCAATTCCCCTCCGTATGAAAAACAGACCGCGAACAACTGCGGTCCCGCCGCGCTTTCGATGATGTTACACATGTTCGGCTGGAACGGTTCGCAAAAAGATATTTCGGATGTGATCAAACCCGTCAATGGCGACCGTAACGTCAACCCCGAAGAGATGGCGTTCTGGGTGCGTAATTATGCGGGCTGGCTCCGCATCGAATACCGCGTGGGCGGCGACCTCGAAACGCTCAAACGACTGCTCGCCGCGGCGTATCCAGTCATCGTTGAATCCACCACCGCGCTCAACCGCGAAGACTCGGGCTGGGCAGACGACGATCTCTGGGCGGCGCATTATCTATTGCTCACCGGCTACGACGACGCCGCGCAAACCTTCACCGCGCAGGATACCTATCGCGGACCCGACAAAACAATTCCCTACGCCCAACTCGAATCGGAATGGAAGCCGTTCAATTATGTATACCTGATCGTCTACCTGCCGGAACAGGAAGAGGCGATCAAGACGATCCTCGGTTCCAACTGGGACGCGGACCTGAATCGCCAGCGGGCGCTGGAACTCGCCCAAGCCGCCACAGCCGCGGATGCCTCCGACTCGTTCGCCTGGTTCAACGTGGGGAGCAACCTCGTCTACTTCGAACGCTACGATGAAGCCAACGCCGCGTACGACACCTCGCGCGAACTCGGTCTGCCCCAGCGGATGTTCCGCTATCAATTCGGTCCGTTCCTTGCCAACTTCCACGCGAATCGAAACAACGATCTGCTCGCGCTCACGGAGTACGCGCTCCAACGCACCGAAATGTCCGAAGAGACCTGGCTCTGGCGCGGCTGGGCGCTCTATCGCGATGGCGATCTCAACGGCGCGATCAAAGCATGGCGCAAAGCGTTATCGGTTCGCCCCGGGTACGAAGACGCGTTGTACGCGTTGAATTTCGTCGGATCGACGCCGTAATGCAAACTTCAGTTTGTATGAATCGTAAAACTACGCCTTGCGAAACTATGGCGCAAAATCAATTTTGCGTTACGGGAAGCGCCTCATGAAAAAAATTTTTCCAATTCTCATTGCCATCCTCACTGCCTGCGCGAGCGCGCCCGCGAGTCCGATCGTTGCGCCGACATCGCTTCCATCGGCAACCGCCGTCGCGCCGACCTCCACTGCCGTCCCTGCGGCAACTGCCGAGGTGACTGCGCCCAGCCCCACATCCACGAGTGAAGCGCAGATCTTCCGCTTCTCGTCCGTGGACGGGATGCCGCAAGTCTACATTCCCAACGGCATCCTCCACATGGGCGGCTACGATGTCCGCGCCGCGCCGGATGAATTCCCCGCGCGCGATGTGACGCTCGACGCATATTGGATGGACCAACTCGAAGTGACGAATGCAATGTATGCGTTGTGCGTGAATGCGGGCGCGTGCGAGCCTCCGCAGAATCTCGGCACGGCGAGAATCGCCGACTATTTCGGCAATTCTGAATTCAAAGATTATCCTGTGGTTTACGTCGCGTGGGGGCAGGCAAAAACGTATTGTGAATGGGCAAACCGCAGGCTCCCCACAGAGGCGCAATGGGAACGCGCCGCGCGCGGCGACGATCTGCGAACCTTCCCCTGGGGTGAAGACAAACCCGATTGGCGCTTCGCAAATTTCAACATGCTCGTGACGGATACCTCGCGCGTGGGAAGTTACGCCATGGGCGCCAGCCCGTTTGGCGTGTTGGACATGGCGGGCAATGTGGCGGAATGGACGAACGATTTTTACGATTTCGATTTTTATCTGACATCGCCGTTGGCGAATCCGCTGGGACCCGAATCGAGTTCAAGTTTGAACCGCGTGGTGCGCGGCGGAAGTTTGGGCGATGCGGAGATCAACATCCGCGTGTCGAAGCGTTCGTCGGTGCGAGGGTCGAACTTGAACGCCGCGCCGGGGTCGGAATCTTATCTTGGCGATTTTTCCCCCCGCATTGGGTTTCGCTGCGCGGAAGATGAGTAATGGATGGTACGCAGTTTGTAGCGCGGCAAAATTTATGGTCCTTTGGTCGTTGCCGTGATTCTGCGCGCGGAGTGGGCGGATTTCGCGGAATATCACGGATAAAATCCTTTTAAAAAAACGCGTGAAACCGTGTTGTCCGTGAATTCCGTGTCCAAAGAGTTCGTGAGTACAGCGATTCCCAGAGACCTAAATTTATTTTGCCTGCGGCGGCAATTTATTCCCCTCGCCCAACTGGGTCACTTCCACCCATAACGAACCCGCCAGTTCATACCCGATCAAGTGATTGTTCGGCTTCACCTGCAAATTAAGCGGTCCTTTGAACGGCGCGCAACTGAACAGGTGAAATTTTACCCCGGGCACCAGACCCAGGTCTGCGAAGTAACGGAGTTTATCGCCATCGTGAGTGCGCACGCGGGAGATGACGCAATCGGACCCGGATGGAACGTCCAATAAATTGACATCCTTCACCAGCGGCATCACGCCGTCTTTGGATGGAATCGGTTCGCCGTGCGGACAACGCGCGGGGTGTTCGGTAATTTCATCGATCCGATCCTCGATCTGGTCGTTGACCCCCAACGCGAACGAATCCGAAATCTCGTGCGCTTCATCCCAGCCGTATTTCATCACTTTCACCAGGAACACTTCCACCAGCCGGTGACGACGCAACGACGGCATGGCGATCTTCTCCCCTTTGGTTGTCAGCCGCACGCCGCGATATTTTTCGTGATCGAGATAATTCAACTTCTTCATCCGCGCCACCATACGCGCCGTGGCTTGCGCGGACGAATTTGCGTGTTCCGAAAGTTCGGTCAACGCCACAAATTGCGAATCCTGCTGTAGCCTATAGATTTCCGCCGCATAGCGTTGCATTGCGGGTGTCGCCATCGAATCTTCTCCACAAACCGAAATGTTTCACTGGATGTGAAACAGAGTAATCAACCAATGCCTGGAAATTCCCAGCGCAGGCATTATAACATCGGCAACCCGACCACTTTCCTCGGAATAGGAGAATTTCAAAGCGGATCAAAACAAGCGCATAATCCGCAATTTCCCAGACACATCGAACGATCGCTTGGACTTTTGCCGGGACGATGCGAGCGCGGTTCCCTCCACGACGACGGCTGATTCGCCAGCGTAGAGTCGCTCTCCCTTTTAGAAACAGGCTCCCCGTCAAAATGACGCGGAGCCTGTTTTTGTTTCTGCGCATGTCATGCTAAGCCGTTTTTTGGCGAAGCATCTCCTCCACGACAAAGGAGACTCTTCGCTATCGTTCAGAGTGACATGCCTAACTGAATATCCCCATCTCGCCCGTCGGTGTATACCCAGGAAAAACAGACGCGACATCTGCGTTGCCCAAGCGGTGTGTGAGCATCTCGCTCAACACCTGACGATAATCGGTGGTGATGGCGAGGTCGGCGTGATCGTAGAGTTGATCGTTGTGCAAGCCAGGCCACGCGCCGTAGACCTGCCCGCCGTTGACTCCGCCGCCAAGCGCGAACATCACATTGCCATGACCGTGATCGGTGCCGTAGGATTCATTTTGCACGAGGCGGCGACCGAACTCGCTGATGACCACGACGGATAATTTATCGGTGTAGCCCGAATCGAGATCGAGATAAAAATTGGATAGTCCGCTGGCGAGGTTGCCGAGCAAGTCTGCGATGTAACCGCCGTCGCCGTCGTTTTCGTATTCGTGCGTGTCCCAGCCGCCGTAATCAACAGTCGCCACGCGCAGACCTGTGTCGAGTTTGATCATCCGCGCAACGGTTTTCAGTTGCTGGCTGAGTTCATCGTCGTTATAACTCGCGCCGTTCGATGGCTGATACTCTCCCTCCACGATGGGGCTGACGATGTCGAGCGAATCGAGCGTGCGGATGCCCGCGCGATGCAGGAGAGTCTCGCCGTTGTACATCTGACGTAGCGCGGTTTGTTGCGACGCGGCGAGACCGTTATCCCATTGCGAGAACTCGGAGGGGTCGTTGAGATTCACAGTGGGGACAAAATTCAACAGCGACGACGGCGCGCCCGACGTGGACAGCGCGGGCAAAATAGACGACACGCCTTGTGTCTGCAAATGGCGCGTGATCCATCCTGAGGTTGTGCTTTTCTGCCCAGGCGTTCCCAGCTCGATGTATTCCATCGCGTCGAAGTGACTGCGCGTGTCGTAGTTGAGTCCCACCGCGTGGACGACCGCCATCTTGCCTTGCTGGTATAGTCCATGCAACGGGGCAAGAGCGGGATGCAGACCGAATTGATCGTTCAACGGCAACAAATTGCTGATCTTGATGTTCGGTCGCGCCAATTCGTAATAGCCGCGATCGTCGCCAGCCATCGGCGGGACAACGTTGAGCGCGTCCCAGCCGCCGCGTAAAAAGACGACGACGAGCGTATCTGCCGAAGAATTATCCTGCCTGAACGCGACGTTGGTTAATCGCGCGCCAGCCAGTTCGGCGATGGCGGCGGAGCATCCCTGCAAAAAGTTTCGGCGTGAGTGTTTTTGTGTTGGCATGAAAATTATCCTTGTCAGATTCTTAGCCACAGAGCGCACAGAGAAAATGAGTTTTTCTCAGAGGTCTCTGTGAACTCTGTGGCAAAGCAAAGTTATTTCCACTGAAAATCGGGGCTCATGAGAATCACTTCGACCATCGCGGGCAGGACGTAATCAATGTGATCCTGCGGCAATTCATCTTGCGTTCCATAGTCCTGCGCCATGACCGCGATCACTGCCTGACGGTCCGCGTCGGACATGGGGCGATTCAAGATGCGCGGAATCCAAAAGTCCGCGAGGGATTCGGCGGTGCGGAGTTCGGCGGGAGTCTGTGCAACGATGTCCGTGCGGATGATGCGTTGTTGTTCCTCGTCGTCCATCCAATTTTCAGTGATGCCGACCGCAAAGTTCCAACGATACAACAAAGACATCGTGTTCGCCCACGCCTCTTTGACATCGGGATAGCCATCAGGCGGACGCCGCTCGAACATGGCTTGACCCATCATCCCGCACATCCATGCGATTCCGCCAGGAAGTTTGGTGAAGTCCGTGTTGACGGCGCGCATCATCGAGATGGCGGCTTCGATGGGACGTTTGATCTTCGCGCCCCACGTCTGTTTGAATTCGGGCGAAAGCAGGATCGTCTCGACCACGCGCTTGAGTTGATCGGGCGCGGTCAGGTTCGCCATAAAAGTGGACGCGGCGGCTTCCACGACCGAATCAGGCGGATTGTCCGAAATGAAGCGGCGAGCGAGTTTGCGCGAAATGAATCGCGCGGTGCCAGGATGATACGCGAGCAAATCCAACACGTCGCGTCCATCCTTCATATCTTCCTGATCGGCGGGGATGTATCTTCCGAGGATCAATTTATTGAAGCGGTCGTGCCACGGCTTGTAATATAAAAAGCGCCCCGTCTTCTCGACGCCGTCTTCGTACTCGTAAATGTCGTCGTCCACGCGCCAGCCCGTGAGCGCGCGCGCAGATTCATAAACGTCGTTATCCACATAGCCGATTGCGATGCCATTCGCATCTTTCGCGATGGTGTTCGGGTCTTGCACGCCGAAATAATTTTCCGCGCCAAGCGTGTGCAGTTCGAAAAGTTCGCGCGCAAAATTTTCATTCGGTCCCGCATCCGATGAATTGTTTTGATTCAAGTAATACAACATCGAGGGATGCGTCGCCACCGCTTCAAGCATTTGCCTGAAGTTGCCGAGCATGTGCGCGCGCAACACGTCGCGGTTGTATGAAGCGAGCATCGGCACGCCATCGTCCTGCCAAAAATAAACATTGAAATGATTGTGCCAAAAATCGGCAAGCACTTCGACGAGTTGTTTTTTGCTATACACCGCGCGCAAGAAAGTCGCGTCCACTAATTCGTACGCGGGTTTGGAATACCAATCCCAATATGCTTCATCATTTGAATCATACGGGTTGCTGGCGATGTGATCGAAATACAATTCGTCCTGCGTTTTGTGCAGTGTTTCAAATCCCGCCGCGGCGTAACGCGCTTCGAACTCGCCGTCGTCAATCGTATCGGGATTCAATTGTTGCGCAACGTAATTTTGCAGACGTTCATCATCCGTCGCGCCCAACGCGTTGAACGCGTCGAGGTCGCCGACGCGCGCTCCGTACGCCATGCGACTCAACGCGATGATTCCCAACGCAACAGGCGGAAGCACAGGTTCGAGAGGAATGCCCGTCGGATTCATCGGCGGCTCGACCACCCGCGTCGGGTCCGGACCTGGAAACTGCTCCGGCGCGCACGCCGCCAGCGCGGCAGACGTTCCCGCGAAAGCGCCCATCAACTTGAGAAAATCCCTGCGATTCATTTTGGTTCTTTGTTGAAGCATATTTACATCTCCTCGTGAAAACGAAGCGGAAGTGTATCAAAACTTTTTCCACCCCTGAAATCACCCGTTGGTATAAAAACTTAATCATTGACACTGTATCCTTGAGGGGAGCATTCATCCTAAACGGCCCCCAAGACCCCGAAGGGGTCAAATGATCGTAGCAATGATGTCGCACCAAGGGCGATCAACCCCGAAGGGGTGTCAGAGGCGATAAAGATATGTCATCCCTTCGGGATTTGAATCGATGCTGCCAATTTTCTATAACCCTGCCATCCCTGCGGGATTGACATGGTGAGTTTCTAACCAGCAACAACACCAAATATTTCATGAAACGCTTCCACAATCTCCTCTTTCACGCGCTCCATCGAAGGCGGTTCGGGGAATAGATCGGCAAGCGAGACAATTGGCTCATCCTGCAAACCGCAGGCGATGATGCCGTCCCAATATTCCATGTCGGGATTCACATTCAACGCAAAGCCGTGACGCGACACGCCGCGCGCGTCCACCTTGATGCCGATCGCCGCGATCTTGGCTGGCTTCTTCCTATCTTCCGGCGAACAGCGCGGACAACGTGAATGCACATCGGCTTGAATCCATACGCCGGTTAAACCTTGGCGTTGTCCCGCTGCGAGACCGAGTCGCGCCAAGGCGGTGATGATGGTCTGCTCCAGTTTGCGGACGTAGCCGACGTAATCGGCTTCGGGGATTCTTCCATCAGACCTCACAGGTCTCAGAGACCTGTGAGGTCTTAACGGAATGAGTGGCAACAACGGATACCCAACCAATTGACCCGGTCCATGATAGGTCACGTCGCCGCCGCGATCTACCCAGTGGATGGCGATTCCTTTTTCTTTCAGTTGCGATTCGCCCCACAGCAAATTTTCCTGTTTGCCGCGCCGACCGAACGTGTAGACGTGCGGATGCTCAAGAAGCAAAAGAGTCGGCGGGCGCTTCCCCTCCGCGATCTCTTCCGCGTATTGATCCTGCAACTTCCACGCGGATTCGTATTCGATCAAGCCAAGGTCTTCAACAACAAAATTCATTTTGAAACTGGCAGACGCGCGGGTCTGCCCCTACAGAAATATTCTCCGATACAAATCCGATTCCAACAAACTGTTCGGATCGCATCGTTTTTTGAGTTTCTTGAACTTCTCAACCGCTTCATCCCCAAGGAATTTTCGAGTTGACTCGGCGGTCGTCTCGCTGTTCTTGGCGAAATAGAATCGCCCGCCCGCATCCAGCACGATGCGGTCGAACTCTTGCAACACCGCTGACAACTTGGCGCGATTCGAATCGGTCACTTTGAAATCCAACGCGAGCGAGAAGCCGTCCACGCCGTGTGTCAGCAGAAATTTATCGGGGCGGTGACGTTTGGTCACGCCGAGATAAGATGGTAACTTGTTTCGATGTGAAAATCGAATCATTTCGCGCCACGCATCCTCTGCCGTTTCTTTTGGGAGGAACGATTGATATTGGATCAACCCGCCGCGCCCGAAGGAACGTTCCCAGCCGGGCGCGTAATCCAACAGAAAATGAAACTCATCGTGCGATTGTTGAAACGTATGCGCGCGTAATGCCAGTAAATACCTGCCGATGTTGACAAAACGCATCCCAATATTATTCATCATCGGCTTCATGAAATAATACAGCATGGATTTCGGCACCACGCCGAAAAAACGATCGGGCAAATGTTGATTCGAAAGGTCTTCAGTCTTTTGCGGATTCGGGTCTTCGCCTTCGTTGAGTTGCCTCGCGGCGTGGATCTGTCCGCGCCCCAAACTGTTTCCACTCGCAAACGCGTCTAGCCAGCCGACGATGTAATCATGGGTTGGCGCGTGTTCGCGCAGGTCGCTTAAGTGTCGGCTGAGATCCGGCGCGTGCCAGGCGTCCACAGCCACAAGTCCGGAAAAGATGCGTTTCATCTGTAACGTGATGGAAGTAAAGACTCCGAGCATCCCCAGCCCGCCGATCATCGCGTAAAACAAATCCGCGTTTTTCTTTGGCGCGCAAGTGATTAACGCGCCGGTCGACAGCATCGCGGTAAATTCAATCACGTGTTCGCCGATGGGACCGACCTGAAAATTATTTTTTCCGTGGATGTTCGCGCTGAGGCATCCGCCCAGCGTCGTTTTCATCGTGCCGGAGACGACGGGGGGCCACCAGCCGTCGGGTTCGACTCTCTGCCACAACTGTTCGAGCGTGACGCCCGACTCGCATCTCACCACGCCTGAGGCTGGGTCCCATTCGGCGATCTGATTCATCCCCCGCATATCCAGCACGATGCCGCCGCCGTTAAGCGACGCGTCGTTGTAACTGATGCCCGTGCCGCGCGCGGTCACTTTCAACCCGAGTTTCTTCGCGAGTTGAAACGCTTCGTAGATATCTTCTGTACGTTGGATTGGAATTCGATACGATGAGGCTTGGAACGAATGACCGAAATTTTCGAGTTTTGTGAAGGTGTGGTTGAGGTTGAGGGACATTGCAAAACTGGAGACTAGAGACTGGAGACTAATCTCTAGTCTCCAGTCTCTAGTCTCTGCCTTTAGAATGACAATCTTCTAAAAATAAACGACGGCGTATGTTGGATCGCCAGCATGATCCAACGCCAGATCGGCGCGGTGTAAATGACCTGCTTGCGTTTCTTCATCGCTTTCACAATATGCTCTGCGGCTGTAGAGGGTTCAATGGCAAACGGAGTTGGACCGAGCGCGGCTTTGAGCATTTCAGTTTTCATGAAGCCGGGTTTCACCGTCAACACGTTCACGCCGTGACGGGTGAGCCTGTTTCGCAACGCTTCGAGGTACGTCGTCAGCCCGGCTTTGGAGGTGTTGTAGCCGGGATTTCCAACACGCCCGCGATCGCCAGCGACAGAGGAAATGCCAACGATCTGTCCCGCCTTTGCCGATTGGAACATTTCGGCAATCGGCGTGAGCCATGCCATCGCGCCGATCAAATTGACTTCGATCATCTGGCGGTCGTTCTCGAAGTTGTATTTGTCCATTCCGCCGGGCGGTTGGTTGACGCTGGCAACATAGACAACCGCATCCAAGCCACCGAGGTCGGCAACGATCCTGAGGAGCAGGTCTGGAACTTTATCGTACTCCGTCACGTTGTGCGCGTATGAGCGAGCGTTCCCGCCTTGTGAATTGATCTCCTGACACAGCGCGTCCAGCGCATCTTTTCTACGAGCTAGCAGGGCTAGGGAATAGCCGTCTGAGGACAGTTGGCGGGCAAGTTCCGCGCCAAGTCCATCCGACGCTCCGATGATAAGTCCGCGGCGGCGTGGATGAAGTGGAGTGGCTGGGGCAGGTATGGGTGGGAAAGACACGATTCCTCCAGATATGGGACGCTCTCCATTGTAGCATATCCATTTTGACAAGGTTGTAATGGGCATGTAACCCCATCATCGCCCATGCTGGTTATAATTTGCGCCATCATGGTCAAACAGGACAAATGAGTCAGTCCCTTGCGTCGGGATCATGATTAAATCTAGGTTCTTGTGTGAGTATATGGACGATATCCGATCCAAAATTTTAGAAGACGCTTATCAGGTGTTGGAAACTCAGGGCGAATCCCCGATTGCGCGGGAATATCTGCTCAAACTCTTGGATGTGCTTTCCGTCGCCCTGGAAAAATATTCGCAAGGCAATCCCGAAGAATCGAAAAATCTGGCATTGCAGTTGATCGATCATCGCGCCATGCTGATGATGCTCAAACAACAGACCGATGAACTGGACGCGCTCAAAAAGTTGAGCATCAATCTCACCTCCAGTCTCGAACTGGCCGATGTGCTCAATGCTGTGGTCACCGAGGCGATGCGCCTGGTGTTCAACGCGCGCGATGTCAGCATTTTTCTTTATGACGACCAGAAACTCTCGTTCGGCGCGGCGCTCGATTCGGAAGGCAAGCGCAACAAACCGTTCACCAAACCGAGAGGCAACGGGCTAACCTATACGGTTGCGCGCACCGGGGAGATGATCATCGTTGAGAGCACGCGCGCCCATCCGCTCTTTAAAGATATTGCGGATAATTGGGCGGGTTCTATAATCGGAATCCCTCTCAAGGTGGGGAAAAAGGTTGTCGGCGTGATGAACCTCTCCCGCGTGACGGCGGGAAAATTTTCGCATGCAGAACTGCGCCTCTTGAGCCTGCTTGCCGACCAGGCAGCGGTTGCCATCTCTAACGCCCGCTTGCACTTGATGATCAGCCGACAGGCATTCAGCGATACCGTCACCGGGTTACCCAACCGTCGCGCGCTCGATGAACGGCTCGAAGATGAAGCATCCGCCGCGCGCAGGAATAACTACTCCTTTGCCGTAATCATGATGGACCTCGACGGGTTCAAGGAAGTTAACGATACCTACGGGCATGGCATCGGGGATGAGGTATTACGCTATGTTTTTAATTTCATGGCGCGAGGCGTCCGCAACACAGATTTTCTGGCGCGTTACGGCGGCGACGAATTGACCCTGATCCTCACCCAGTCCGATTTATCCTCCGCCCGCATCGTAGCCGAAAAAATCGTCGAAAGCATGCAAAAACTCAAGTTCAAATTGCCCGACGGAAAAAACCTCAAACTTGGGATTTCCGGCGGCATCGCGCTCTACCCCATGCATGGTCGCACCGGTTCGGACCTGTTACGCGCGGCGGATGCGGCGCTCTATCAGGCAAAAAAATACGAACGCGGTTCATTTCAGATCGCGCGCGGGGTTACCGCTCCGCTCTCGAAGATCAAACTTCCCGAATAAGAGCCTCCGCTTTACAACGCGGGTTATAATCGACGAAAACCAAAGTGACAGCCGCCTTGAAGGTGACTGCCGCTTCTCACGGAGGACTCTTCATGCCGCCCAAAGTAAAAATCATCCTCAACCCCATGGCAGACATGGGCAATGCCTGGCGCGTCGCGCGCGACCTGCGCTCCATCACCGCACAACACGGCAACGTCACATGGAGCGGAACGGTCTACCCGGGTCACGCAATTGAATTGGCGCGTGAAGCAAGCGAGGAAGGCTACGAACGAATCATCGCGATGGGCGGCGATGGCACAGTCCATGAAGTGGTCAATGGAATCATGCAGGCGCCTGAGCATAAACGTCCCATTCTCGGAGTTGTCCCCGTCGGCTCAGGCAACGACTTTGCGCACGGCATCGGCGCGACGAAAAAATCAAATGAAGCGCTTGCGCGCGCGCTGAGCGGCGAAGTCTCCACCGTTGACCTCGGCTTGATGACCGACGGCGGCGGGCGCAAAGAATATTTCGACAACACGCTCGGCATCGGCTTCGGCGCGACGGTCACGATCCGTTCGCATCGCCTGCCCCTCTTGCGCGGCTTCCTCATGTATCTCACATCCGTCATACAAACGATTGTCATCGATCATAATCCCATCGCCATGCAGATCGAAACCGACACGGAACAATGGGAACAAAAAGTCATCTACCTCGTGCTATGCAACGGTCCGCGCGAGGGCGGCGGCTTCCTCATCGCGCCCGAAGCAAAAATCGACGACGGCATCCTCCACTACGCCATGATCACCGACGTAAGCCGCGCCATGATGTTCCGCATTTTGCCTGAAGTGATGAAAGGCACGCACGGACGATTCAAAGAAGTCAAAATGGGCACATGCAAAAAATTCTCGATCATCGCAGACCGCCCGCTCTACATCCACACCGACGGCGAAATCTTCTCAGGTCCAGGCACCGATGTCCGCAAAGTGAGTTTTGAAATTTTGCCGAACGCGCTCAAAGTTGTGCGCGGGTAATTACTCCCTGCTGTCCGCTTTCTACCGTAGAATATAGAAAGTGGAAAGTAGATATGCCCGACTTAATCCATTCCCTCCTCAACCAAGACATCGGACACCTCCGCATCATCGCGGATCTATGGGGACTCGATTTGGATTCTACGGATTCAGATTCAGCGCGGGATGAACTGTCCGCTTCTCTCCTCGACTTCGACCTGCTCGGAGACCATTTAGCCTCTCTCCCCCCCGAAGCGGCCTCCGCCCTCGCCGCCCTCCTCGCCTCCAACGGGCGGATCGCCTGGGCGGCGTTCTCGCGTCAATTCGGCGACATCCGCGAAATGGGCGCAGGCAAACGTGACAGGGAACATCCGCATCGCAGTCCCATATCGGCGGCAGAGATTCTTTTTTATCGCGGCATACTGGCGCGCGCGTTCTTTGAAACAGACAAAGGCTCGCAGGAGTTCGCGTATATTCCAGATGATTTACTCAAACTCATCAGCCACAGAGACACAGAGTCACAGAGAGAAATTCAAAAAGAATCTCCGCGTCTCCGCGACTCTGCGGCAATAATTGATCCATTGGGTCGCCCCGCCTCCCCCAACGAAAAAGGGACGGAGATTCCCGCCGACGATTCCATCCTCGACGATGCAACCACCCTGCTCGCCGCGCTGAGAATGGGTCGGGCGGATTGGCAATTTGACCAACGACTCGCCGCATTGCTTGCCGCTGCAAATCTCATTACGAACAACAACATCCAAACTGAACTTGTAAAAACTTTCCTCGAATCCCCACGCGCGGACGCGTTGAAGATGCTCCACGACTCATGGCTCGCAAGCGACTCGTTCAACGAACTCAAACTCATGCCGAACATCGTCTGCGAAGGCGAGTGGAACAACTCACCGCGCGAGACACGCAACACGATCCTCGGGTTCATCAATTCTGTCCCTGCCAACAAATGGTGGAGCGTGGCAAGTTTCGTCCAAGCGATAAAGCAAAACCAACCCGATTTTCAGCGTCCCGCAGGCGACTATGACTCATGGTTCATCAAACGCGCCTCCGACGGGCAATACCTGCGCGGCTTCGACTCATGGAACGAAGTGGACGGCGCGTTGATTCGATATTTCATCAATATTCTCCATTGGTTGGGGAGGGTTGATCTTTCGATTGCAGAGGGAACAACAGAACCCACTTCTTTCCGAATCAAGTCGAAGGTTGAAAGTCACAGGTCAGACCTTCGACCTTCGACCTTTGACGAGAGAGGCAAGGTTGCTGTTGCTTCCAATGGAAAAATTTCTATTCCGCGAGATGCGCCGCGCGTGGTTCGTTATCAGATTGCTCGTTTTTGTGAATGGGAAGACGATGGTTCTGACACATCACTTCGAAAATATCCCGCCAGTAGGAGCGCATACAAATATCACATCACTGCGCGATCGCTGAAACACGCCAAAGAGCAGGGACTCAAAGCCGAGCAATTGTTGTCACTGCTGGTGAAGCATACCGACAACAAAGTCCCGCCGCCGCTGGTGAAAGCGCTCAAACGCTGGGAGGCTAAGGGCACCGAGGCTCGGGCGGAGACTCAAACCATCCTACGGGTGAGTCAGCCCGAAGTGTTGGAAGAGATGCGTAAATCGCGGGCGGGAAAATTTTTGGGCGAGGTATTAAGTCCAACGGCGGTCATCGTCAAAAGTGGAGCCATCCAAAAAGTGATGGAGGCGATGATCGAGTTGGGCTTGTTCGCAGAGGGGAATGATTAGCCGCCCAACGCCATCACAACGGCTTTATTGATGTCGAGCGACTTGCCGCGTTCCAGTTCGAGTTCGATATCGTCGGTTCTTTCCTGTTTCATTTCATCGAGGATAATTTGAATATCGCGATGCGTGTCGCTATTGGCTTCAGGGTGATGCAGGCACGCGCCAAGGACGCGCAAGGCTCGTTCGCGTTGTCCTTCAACGCGCAAGACATAAGCATAGCCAACCAGTGAAAAGATGATCCACGAGCCGAGGTCGTTTTCGATGTTGAGTTGCAACGCCTCGCGCACCGACGCATAGGCTTCGCGAATTTCACCCAGCCCCGCCTGAGAATACGCGAGATTGACGAGCATGATCGAAAGCGCGTAGCGGTTGCCAAGTTCGCGGGTGATCTTGATCCCCTCCACCGTGTGCAGTCTGGCTTCGGCATAGCGTTTTTGAATTCGCAGTAACTCGCTCAGGTTACTTTCGGCGCGCGCCAACCCGTACCGGTCGCCGGAGGTTTTGCAGATCCCGATCGCTTGCAGGTGATACCGTTGGGACGATTCGTAGTCGCCGCGGTTGACACTGCTCATTGCCAGCATATTCAATGAAAACGCCTGCGCAATGGCATCGCCTGTTTTTTCGGTAATCGCGTAACTTTCTCTGCCAAACTGCTCCGCCTCTTCGTAAAGCCCCTGATAGTGATAAATGTAGCCCAAACTCGCCAGAGCATAGGCGGTGAGGTCGAGATCGTTCAACTCGCGCGCGATGGCAAGACTTTGCTGAAAACAGGTTTGGCTCACGTCAACATTATTTTGCTCCAAGCCGATGCGCCCGAGGCGGGCTAATGCCTTTGCCTTCAGGGCATGGTCGCCCGCCGAATGAGCCAGCGCGATACATTCCTCGAAGCGCGCCTTGGCAGTGGGGTAATCCGTCAGCCAGAGACAGGATGCGCCGATATGAAAAAGCATGAGCGCCCGCATGGCGGGGTTTTTATCCTCCGATGCGGCAATGATCGCCAACGCCCGCTCCGAGGCGGATAATGCCTCGTGGTACGCGCTCAGCCGCAGAGATTGGTCCGCCGCGCGTTCGAGAAAGTCCACCGCCCGCGTGGTGTCGCCTGCCAGTTCGTAATGCTGGGCGATCAAGCCGAGATACTCGCCGATCCGTTCGCCGCTTTGTTGGATCAGCCAATCTGCCGCCATGCGATGATACAGTTTGCGCCGGGCTTTGAGCACGCGCTCGTACGTCACCTCGCGCAGGATGGCATGTTTGAAAATAAACTCCTGCGCTCCTGCAAAGGCAGATGGCTGGTGGGAAAACACCAATTCCTTCGTGCGCAGGGCTGTGAGCGCGGAATGAACATCGTGACCGCCCGCCAGCGCCCGCGCAGCCTCGGAGCCGCGCATGGCTTCAACTGCCGCATCCCAAAAGGTGCGCCCGATCACGGCGGCGCGCTCGAGTACGTCGCTTTCGGTGGAAGGGAGTCGGTCGAGACGCGCCTGCAACACACCGGTCAATGTGGCAGGAACGCGCATTTGCGTAAGCCGTTGCGGCACGATCTGCCAGGCTTCATCCCCTTTCACAATCACTCCATCTTCGATCAACACCTTGATCAATTCTTCCAGGTAAAACGGATTCCCCTCCGCGTTCTTTGCCACCGTTTCAACCAGTTCGCGCGGCAGGTCGTTGACGTTTTGCAAAATGTTGCTTGCCAATGCGCGGCTCGATTCGATATCCAGCGATTTGATGGCAATGATCTCGCTCAACGGAAAATCCGCGCCCCAATTTGGGTGTATTTCATCCAGGATCGGACGCGCCGTGCACAAAATGAACAGAGGCAGGGCGGAATCCAATTTCGCAAGATAGTCAATCAACTCAAGCGAGCCGTTATCTGCCCAGTGAATATCATCAAGCAAGATCACAATGGGAAATTCGCGGGCAACCCCGGCAAAAAATTGCGCGAGATGGCTAAATGACCGCGCGCGAATCTGTCGCGCATCGTTGCGAATACCGCGCAAAAATTCGCTCTCTGAAAAATCAAACCCGATCAACTCGCCGATGAACGCGGCGCGTTCCTCGCTCCCCTCGCCGATCATCTCGGTCATGCCTTTTCGCAATTTATCGCGCGCTTCCGCCTGCGTGTCGCTGTCCAAAATCTGAAACCGTTCACTTAACACGTCGCGTAATAAACTGTATGGCAAGCTGGTTGTCTCCTCGTCCGCGCGTCCCTTGAACAAAAAGAAATCTGTCGGGTGAGTATCGAGCCAGGCTTCGAATTCGTAGATCAAACGACTCTTCCCCAAACCCGCGTCGCCTTTGACGACCGCCAGCGTAACGCGTTGATTCGTCGCGCACTGCTCGAGCGCCTGTTTGATGATGGAGAATTCCGCTTCGCGCCCGACCATTCGAGTGGATACGCCTTCGACGCCGCGTCTCCCCAGCCTGAACGCCCGCGGGCGGACGCGCTGTACCACATACGTCTGCAACGGCTCCGCTTTGCCTTTGACAGTAATCGGGGTCTGAATTTGCACATCGAACACCCCGCGCACGAGCTGATAGGTATCGTAGGAGATCAAAATCTGGTTCCCGCCTGCCGAGGTAACCAAACGACTCGCCGTGTTCACCGTATCTCCCATTGCGGTGAATTCGCCCTGCGTGCCGATAGAACTCAATAAGACTTGCCCGCTATTAATTCCCACCTTCAAACTAATAGACATGTTGCCCGCATTCTCTTTGAAAATTTCCTGCATCTTTAACGCGGCGCGGATGGCGCGTTCGGCATCGTCCTCGCGGGCGGCATCGGCGCCCCAGATCGCCATGACCGAATCGCCGATGTGTTTGTCGATATGCCCGCCATATTCTTGAATGACGCGGTCGGCGCGAATCCACAAGTGATTGACGAGGTTCGCCACATCTTCCGCGTCCATGGTTTCGGAGAGCGCGGTAAACCCTGAGATATCGGCAAAGAGGACTGAGACCAGCCGCCGTCGGGCTTGATTCGCCGCATCCTGCTGGGCAGATTGCCGCTCCAGTTCATCCAACTGTCCGCGCAAGACGGCGAGGGTGGTATCCACCACAGCATCCCCCAGTGTTGAGCGCATGGTTTCCTGCGCGGCGATGGCGGTTTTGAGATCGGTGATCTGCTCGGGGATGGCTTTGGCATTCATAGAATGAACGAATTATACAGAGGGACTGTTGGAAATGTATTCTTTTTTCATGACGGCTTTCGCTAAAAATGATGACAGGTGAAGAGGTGAAAGTTGCTATAATCTCTGCGCAGATAAAGGCGCGTTGAATTACCAATTACAAATTACGGTTTACAATTCTCCAATCTCTAATTCTCTACTCTCTTTTTAGCAGGAGTTCCCATGACAAACAAACTCACTTGGCTCGCGCAGGAAATTGACGGATTGAAAGAGCAGGGATTGTACAACCGCATCCGCACGATCGGCTCGGCGCAGGGCGCGCGCATTATCGTGGATGGAAAAGATGTGCTGAATTTTTGCTCGAATAATTATTTGGGCTTGGCGAATCATCCGAAGCTGGTCGAAGCCGCAAAAGAAGCGACGAAAAAATATGGCGTGGGTCCCGCCGCAGTGCGGACGATCGCTGGCACGACCGACCTGCATGTGCAACTCGAACAGCGGCTCGCAAAATTCAAGGGCGCGGAGGATGTCATCACGTTTCAATCGGGCTTCACCGCAAATCTCGGAGCGATCTCGGCGCTGGTCGGAAAAGAAGATGTGATCTTTTCGGACCGCCTGAACCACGCTTCGATCATTGACGGGTGCCGACTCTCGGGCGCGAAGATCGTCGCGTACGAACATAACGACGCGAGCGCGTTGGAAGATGCGATCAAAGAACACGCGTCATCTTTCCGCCGCGCGTTGATCATCACTGACGGCGTCTTCAGCATGGACGGCGACATCGCCCCTCTCCCCGCTCTGGTTGAGGTCGCAAAGAAATACGATATTTTATTTATGGTAGACGACGCGCACGGCGAAGGTGTGCTCGGCAAAGGCGGACGCGGCATCGTGGATCACTTCGGCTTGCACGGTCAAGTGGATATTGAAGTCGGCACGATGTCGAAAGCGTTCGGCGTCGTCGGCGGAATCGTCGCGGGCGATAAAGTCATCATCGAATGGCTACGTCAACGCGGACGACCGTTCCTGTTCTCATCGGCAGTCACCGCGCCCGATGCGGCGGCATGTTTGGCGGCGGTTGACCTGCTTGAAGAATCAACCGAACTTGTGGATAAACTTTGGGACAACGCCAAATACTTCAAGACTGAAATGAAGAAACTAGGATTCGATACAGGCGTCAGCGAAACTCCCATCACGCCCGTGATGCTCGGCGAAGCGTCGCTCTCGCAACAATTCAGCCGCGAACTCTTTGAGGCAGGCGTGTTCGCCATGTCCATCGGATTCCCCACCGTGGCAAAAGGCAAAGCGCGGATTCGCGTGATGATCTCCGCTTCGCACGACCGCGATGATCTCGGTCAGGGGTTGGAGGCGTTTGCGAGGGTTGGGAGGAGGTTGGGAGTGATTCAGTGAGTCGGTGAGAAAGTGATCAGTTATCAGTCATCAGTGGACACGACCTCCAAGTCAAAAACTCGGAGGTCGTGTCTACGTGTCTACCTGTTTACCTATCTACCTACTCTGACGGCACGTACGCGCGCAAGAATTATCTTGCATACGAGTCTAGAAACTCATCCCATGAGGTTTGGATAGCGAGATCGATCATTGAACGATAGTAAAGATAGTCGGGGTCTTTTTCGGAAGCCGTTGAAATATGATAGATCGTGATGCCGTTCGCGCCGCTATATTCTTCAGCGCGTTTTTCAAACAAGACCACCTGCCGGACCGCATCCATCACCGCCTGACTCTTGGTTTTTATTTCCCGATCGGCTACATTACGCTCCAATTCATACGCCATATCATACAAGTCTTTGTCCATTGGCGCATCCCAAAAAGACTGCGTGGCTTCGAACGCGCGTTGATACTCCGCGCGGTTCTCGGGCAATCCGTTCAGCAAAGCGATAGACCAGTCGTCCACAGCGGCAAGAAGCGTATCGAGACGGGCATCAGTAGCAAGCGCAGACCAGGTCTTATCGTATATTGCGCTCTGGCTGGTGGCAATCGCCACGTCATCGGCGTTCATATTTGGGTTGGCAAGTAATTCGGCAAGGAGAACATCATATTCAATTCCATAGTCCTCCACGTATTCCTGCGAACTGGTCAGGGCTGTGCTGTACCCGCGCCAAACCTGCAACATTTCAAGAGACGCCATGTTGCATCCGTCATAACCCACCACATCGATAAAGCCTAAAGATGGAATGGCGTTTTTCAATTCGTCGTAATCGAGCGTGTCGCCGTCCGTCTCGTCGATCAGAACCCAGCCGGGATGCCAACTCCAACCGTGATCCCAAAAATATAACGCGTAGTGATCGGCAGGATAGTTGGCTTTCGACCAGGCGATAAATTCGATCAAAGTTTGCGCGTCGCCCATATTTCTCTCACCCCAATCCGCTACCGCGTTCGCCGAATCTGCGGTCATCCCTTGTGTAACGTAAAACAACTTCGTTGTCTGCCAATCGCCTTGACTGATATCGTACCCTGGGGCGCGGTCTGCCAACACGAGAACATTGACATCCTGACTCGATCCTGTACTAGCAAGTTCATCTTCAATATCCGGGATCACATACTCTTCCAATTCATTATCCCCCACCATGTACACCATCACTGTCCATTTGTCCTGCGCCGCCAACGCGGCGGGCGCGGCGCAAGATTGCCCAACGATGAGCGTAAACCAAACGAACAGAAAAGAAATTCTATTTAATAATTTTGTTGACTTGCGCATTGTCTTTTGCCATAGACCGGATGTGGCGCAGTGTAGCACAGGAGAGACCTGCCAGCAGAACAGGAAAGTTACAACCTGCGTTTTTTACGCCGTCTCCCCCTCATCATCATCGCTTCGATCCATGCGGCGAGCGGTTCGGCGGGCGGATAGGGTTGCGCGTCAAACGATTCTTTTCCGCAGGACGATAACACGCGGTTCGCGGCTTCGAGTCCCGTCACGCAGGCGCGTTCTAAAAAGAAGGCGGGAGTTTCATGCCGCACCCAATCACCCGCGCAGAAAAAATTTTCCCATGGCGTTTCAACACCAAGATGCGTGCCGCGCGCGCCCAACGCGGGCAATGTATGGGTCGCGGCGTTGCGTTGCAGATGCGGCTTGATGAGATGTCCCTTCAATTCGGGGAACGCGCGATAAAAATCCGTCAACACAGTTGTCAGCAGAACGGCGTCGGTTTGTTGCAACACGTCCTCGGGTCCGTACACGTGGACTTCGATGCACGCGCCGCCCGTCTCGTTGCTCCACGCGCGATACTCGTCGTAAATTTTATCGAGCCAGAAAAAATTGTGCATCACAAAGTCGCCGCTGAAAATTCCCGCTTCGGGATGTTTGCGCGGTTGTTTGCTAAACCATAATCGAATCACCACGTGGGCGAGTCCATGTGGGAAGAACAAACCGTCAGTGTGGAAACTGTTGAGGATGAGCGATTCAGCCGAAGGGGAGTCGGAAGCGAGGATGACGAAGCGGGAACGAGTCGAAGAGGGGATTCCATCTGACTCGTAGTGCGTAATCCAATCATCATCTTTTTCAACACGCTTCACACGCGACTTGAACCTGAGCGCGCCTCCGTGTTGCATGATCTTCGCCGACAATTTTTCGCACACGTCGCCGCCGCCGTTGGGAAGATAATCGAAGCGCCACGCGTCGCGCCGCATCACCGTGTAAAAACGGAGGAAGGCGAGGAAGCCCGCGAGCGGAACATCGTCGGGATTTGTGGAGAGCCCGTTGCGCGTGAGACCGAAGAACAACGCGCGGAATGCGGGACCCCAACGCTTGAGCGATTTGCCAAACGTGAGCCCTTCGAGCGGCTGGTCTTCCACGAACGGATCGATGCCGATGGACATGAGGAGCGTGCCCCACACATGGAACAGCGACGCCCAATCGCTGAGGCTGAGCATCCACATAAATTTTGGATGGAATAACAACGGCAGATAATGAAGCGGCGCAGGCAGGATGCTGTTGCGAATCATCGAGCCGATATTCACGCGCCCGATAAAATTGTTTTGACGATAGATCCATTGCTCGTCGTTGGCAGGGATGAGGCGGTCAATGATCCCCTGCCGCCGCAACATCGTTTTGAGATTCAAATACGACGACCAGATGCCATGCACGCCATGTTCGTTTGGGAATTTCCACCCGTTGATGTTGATCTCGTCTTTGCCCGACAATCTTCCGCCTGCGCGTTCATCCGCTTCGAGGAGGAGCGGCTTGAGTCCGCGTTCGGCGAGGTGGAGCGCGGCGGTGAGTCCTGCCACTCCCCCGCCGATGATGATGGCGTCGTAGTGTTCGTCCATTGCGGGGATTATATGTCAGAACGCATTTCCATTTGGTTGTTAAGCAGCCCAGCACGCGCTAATTGGAACTCTATTGCCATTTTTTCGGACAAAAATAGTCCGTTTCATGCTGTATAATCTTTTATATGCCAGACTGGCTTGGCAAAACGATTGGCAGAGTTCGAATAGATAAATACCTTGCGCACGGGGGTATGGCTGAGGTGTATCTTGGCACGCACCTTACCCTGGACAGGCAAGTCGCCGTAAAAGTATTGCATAGCTACATTGAGGAAAACTCAGACCTGCTGGCGCGCTTTCACCGCGAGGCGAGAGTTGTCGCGGGGTTGAGGCATCCCAATATCGTTCAAATCTACGATTTCGACGCGGTGGATGGGCATCCCTACATTGTCATGGAATACCTGAAGGGACCGACGCTTGCATCCTACCTGCGTGAATTGCATGGGCGCAACGAGCGGATTCAACCTCATCAAGTGGCACGGCTCCTCAAGGCATTGACCGCCTCGCTGGATTATGCGCACGAGCAGGGCGTGATCCACAGAGACATCAAACCGGGGAACATCCTCCTCCATAAAAAGACGGGGGAGATTCCTCTCGACCAACCGCTCACGAACGACGTCGAAGCGATTCTCACCGACTTCGGGCTGGTTCGCATTGCCAATTCAGCCTCTCAGACCGCCTCAGGCATGGTCAGCGGGACGCCCGCTTACATGTCACCGGAACAGGCGCGGGGCGATTCGATAGACCACCGGACAGACATTTACTCGCTGGGCATCGTATTGTATGAAATGCTGGCAGGGCGCGTTCCGTTCGAGGCAGACAGTTCATTGACCGTGATCTACAAACAGATCAACGATCCGCCTCCGCCTATCTCCGGCATTTCTCCAGCCGTTCAAAAAGTGATCGACCGAGCGCTTACCAAAAAGCCCGAGGACCGTTATCCGACGTCGAGCAATATGGCAGTTGATTTTTATCTTGCCATTGGCATGAGCCGAGAGGCGGAGACGATCATCAATGCGCTCCCCGAAGAGGCAAAAAGTGTGCACAGCAATGTGTACGGATCAGCGCCTCAGATCGCCGCACCGCAAGCTCAAATGACAGCCTCACGCAAGAATGTATGGATCGGAGTGGGAGCCTTTTTTGTTATAGGATTGATCACGCTGTTGATCGGCGCGTTCTTCTTATTCTCGCGGCTAACCGGGGCGGTTGAAACTCCCGTGAACAATGAAACGCCAGTGAGCGGCCCAGCGTCTGCAACCGGGGACCTTCCCAGCGCGGAAGGGATGGCGGAGATTCCCTCCGACACGTATGTGGTCGGTTCGTTGGCTGGAGATGATTATCACAGCCCTCCAAAAGAGGTATTGTTAGATAGGTTTTGGATCGACAAATATCAAACTACGTATGACCAGTACGCACAATTCTTAACCGCGACAAACGGGCAGTCACAAGAAATACTTGGAGCCGGGAATCAACCGGTCCGCGGGGTGACGTGGGATCAAGCATTGGCATATTGCACTTGGGCGAACAAGCGTTTGCCAACTGAGGCAGAATGGGAAGCGGCTGGACGCGGGTCCGGTCCGAATCCGCGCTTATATCCCTGGGGTGAAGATCCAACCGCGGGAGGTAAGGTATTGGACCTTCCCAGCCAGGATACTTATGAAGTTGGGTCTATGCCCTTCAATCAAAGCCCATTTGGGGTGTATGACTTGGCAAGTAACGTCTGGGAATGGGTTGGGGAACCGTATGCAGAGACACCCGCCGGTTCGAAAATCTTGCGCGGGGGACGATTCGGTTTGCCGATCCTCGACCTCGCATATCGTTTATCGGTCCTGCCGGATGACGAGCGTTATGTAAAGTTTGCCGGCTTTCGTTGCGCCGCCGATCAGGTTAAGTAACTGATGTTACGCAGTTGAAATCAATTCAGTTCTCGTAACGCGACATTTATGTCGCTCTTGCGCAAGGACAGCCTAAAACGCGAGGCGCTTCGCAGTCTCGCGTTACGACCTTTACTGCGTAAGGTGAGTTAAGTAACGGAGTGCTACTATGATAAGAAATGTACACTACAAGTATTTCTGGCTTTCATCGCTCTTGATCATCGCAGTATTGTTATCAAGTTGTTCGATAGGAGCGTCCCCTGAGGGACAAGCCACGCAAACATCCCCACTGACTCCAACAGAAGAGGCTGTAAGCACGCCTACACCTGAGCATGATCACGGCGAGACGGTGGCTGATAGTAATGTCCTGTATCACGATGACTTTACGAATCCTGCCACGGGTTGGCCCGAAGAGAAGTTCGACAATTTTTTCATTGGGTACCACGAGCCGGAGTATTACCACGTCGAAATTTCGAGTCCAAACTACAAGACGACCGTATTTGAACCCGGCAAGCAAAGTTATGGCGACGTCAGCATAGAGGTTAAAGCGTTTGCCGCGGCGAGCAAGACGGCTGAAACTGGTGACTTCAATTTTGGCGTGGTGTTCCGCCGTTCGGGGGATCAGTATTATGCTTTCGCGATCTCACAACGCGCGAAGAAGTGGTATGTTCTCAAGAGTTCGCCAACCGCTTTGACGGTGTTGGCGGAGGGGACCGATGAAGGCATACACGACCCCGATGCGGAGGATGTGTTGCGCGTGGACGCGCAGGGAGCGAGCTTCAAGTTCAGCATCAACGACAAGGTTGTCGGTCAGGTGACCGATTCGGATTATGCGAGCGGCGAGGTCGGGTTCTTCGTTCAATCGTTGGATGTGACTGCCGTTCATATCCACTTCGATGAGTTGACGGTTCGCAAATTTGCCGGCCCCGCCTCCCCAGATTCTACAGCGGCACTTTATCACGATGACTTTACGAATCCTGCCACGGGTTGGCCCGAGGAGAAGTTCGACAATTTTTTCATCGGGTATCACGAGCCAGAGTATTATCACGTTGAAATATCAAGTCCAAACTATAAGACGACCGTATTTGAACCCGGCAAGCAAAGTTATGGCGACGTCAGCATAGAGGTTAAAGCGTTTGCCGCGGCGAGCAAGACGGCTGAAACTGGTGACTTTAATTTCGGTCCGGTGTTCCGTCGCTCGGGGGATCAGTATTATGCTTTCGTGATCTCACAACGCGCGAAGAAGTGGTATGTTCTCAAAAGCACGCCATCCGCATTGACGGTGTTGGCGGAGGGGACAGACGATGGCATTCACGATCCGGACGTGGAGGATGTATTGCGAGTGGACGCGCAGGGAGCGAGCTTCACGTTCAGCATCAACGACAAGGTTGTCGGCCAGGTGACCGATGCGGATTATGCGAGCGGCGAGGTCGGGTTCTTCGTCCAATCGTTGGATGTGACTGCCGTGCATATCCACTTCGATGAGTTGACGGTCAAGCCGCTTGTCTTGGTGGTCATTTGCGACGTCAGAGCGCAGACATTACGCGTGCGAAGCGGACCCGGAACCGATTATTCCTCCTCGGTCTATTTGAAGTCAGGGGAAACAGTTCAACCCATCGGTCGTTCGGAGGATGGAGATTGGCTCTTGATCGCTGTGGATGCCGACAATAACAAAAGCTGGGTTTTCAGTTCACCACAATATTTGACGTGTAACGAGTCCTTGGATGGGCTTCCCATTGTATCTCCATGACTCGTCGGATGAGATCCATTGACGAGCTGACAGCATTGCAGGCAAAACTTGATGAGATGCCCACGCAATTCAGGGAAGGCGCGATAAAAATATGACCTCTGCACTCATGGCATTTCTACATCACCTGTTTGCGTTCACGCTGGTGGCGTGTGTGGTGTACGAATTCATCGCCTATCGCAAAGGACTCGCTCTTGAAGAAACGCGCCTCATCCAGCGCGTGGATTTGTTCTACGGGATTTCAGCGGGGCTTTTGTTGATCGTCGGCTTGTTGCGCGTGTTCTTCTTTGAGAAAGGCGCGGCGTTTTACAGCCAGAGTCCATTCTTTTGGGTGAAGATGGGCGCGTTCCTCATCGTTGGTTTGCTGTCCATTGACCCGACGATCCGTTACATCCGTTGGAATAAAGCAATCAACGAGAACAAAATGCCAGAGATCAGCGACCAAGAATTCAAGCGGACACGCATGATCCTTTGGGTGGAAGTGATCGGGCTTGCCATCATCTTACTCGCGGCGGCGTTCATGGCGCGCGGCATCGGATTGAATTAGCCACCGATTTCACTGATTTACACGAATTAAGCCAACCGGTTTCATAGGTTGGCTTTTCGATTTTCTCAATTCAAGATCAATAACTCACCTGACGCAGTAAAGATCGTAGCGCGAGATTTATCTCGCTTTTCTAGTCATTCTTGCGCAGGCGCGACATGAATGTCGCATTACGAGAACCAACCTGACTTCAACTGCGTAATGTCCGTCAATAATTAACCTGAACAATGGATAAACCAAAACTACCGTTATGTCACCCTGAGGGAGCGGTTTTCAGCGACCGAAGGGTCTCGGATGAGCCTTTCCGAGATGCTTCGGGGCAAAATCGCCCCTCAGCATGTCATGATTCTGTTATCCATTATTGACGTTAATTAAAAATTCCGAGACAATTCGTATGATCGGTGGCTTAATAGTTTAGGAGTTACGCAATTGAACCTGTTTCGCCGTAGTTGCAGTACGGCGGCAGTACAACTGCGTAAGTCCTATCGTTATATGATTTTCGTCCCTTACGCACTTTTCGTTCCACAAGTATCATTTACCCATGCCTCACAAAAAAGCGGAACATAACGACGTGATGCAAAACCGCGCATCGTTGACGCGGTTTGCGTGGTTATCCATCGGCGCGGCGCTAGCGACCATCGCGTTGAAAACCGCCGCGTATTTTCTGACAGGTTCGGTGGGTCTGCTTTCGGATGCCATCGAGTCGTTGGTGAATCTCGTCGGCGCGGGGATGGCGCTGGGCATGTTGACCATCGCCGCGCGCCCGGCGGACGAGAGTCACGTGTATGGTCACAGCAAAGCGGAATATTTCGCCAGCGCGACAGAGGGCTTGCTCATCCTCGGCGCGTCGGCGGGGATCGTCAGCGCGGCGGTTCCGCGGTTGATGAATCCGCAACCGTTGGAACAGTTGGGGCTGGGGTTGGGCGTATCCGTTTTGGCGTCGGTGATCAACTTCCTAGTGGCGCGCAGGTTGACCGTCGAGGGGAAGCGGCGCAAGTCCATCACCCTTGAAGCCGACGCGCAGCATCTGATGACCGACGTGTGGACGTCTGCGGGAATCATCGCAGCGGTGGCAATTGTCGCGCTCACAGGCTGGACGATCCTCGATCCGCTCATCGCTATCCTTGTCGCGTTGAATATCATTTGGACGGGGTATCAACTCATGAGCCGCTCGGTCGCCGGGTTGATGGACGCGTCTCTGCCACTGAGGGAAATTAAACTGATCGAAGATGTGATGGAAAAATATCGCGTTAGGCGCGTGACCTTTCACGCCTTGCTCACGCGACAAGCCGCCGCGCGACAATTCGTGTCGGTACATATGCTCGTGCCGGGCGAGTGGACGGTGCACGACGCGCATCACATCGCCGAGGATTTCGAAGCGGATATTCGCGTCGCACTCGGCGGCGCGGTGACGGTCTTCACGCATCTCGAACCTGTGGAAGACGAACTCTCGATGGAAGATATGAATCTGGATCGTTGATCAAATTGTGACAGGACAAAAACATGCCGATTTTCATTACGCAAAGCTTGGTCGCCGGTATCATTGCCAGTTTCACCTGCGGGCTGGGCGCGCTGCCGCTGGCGATCAAAGCCTTCGATCTTCGCAAGCATACGGGTCTCGCTTACTCTGCGGCGGGCGGACTCATGTTCGCCGCTTCGGTCTACAATTTGATCTTGCCAGGGCTGACCATCTCCTCCGGTCACATCGGACTTGCCGACGCTTTGCCGATGGTGTTCGGGATCGTTCTCGGCGCATTGTTCCTTTCGCAAGTGGATACCTATTTTTCAGCGGAGCGACTTGAGCAAGGAAATTGGAAACGCTGGGGCAACAAAACTCAGGTGCTGATCTTCGTGGCGATGGCGATCCATAGCATTCCCGAAGGCGTAGCGGTGGGAGTCGGGTACGCCTCCTCGGCGGTGTACGAAAACAACCTCGGCAATTACATTGCGGTCGCCATCGCGCTCCACAACATTCCCGAAGGGCTGGCGGTCGCCATTCCCATGCGCGCGGCAGGCGCGTCGATCTGGAAATGTTTTTGGGCGGCGTTCTTCACCAGCCTGCCCCAGCCGATTGCCGCGGTCCCTGCCGCGTATGTTTCGTGGTTATTTCAACCCATCATGCCCGTTCTGATGGGGTTCGCCGCTGGCGCGATGATCTTCCTCGTCATCCTTGAACTGATCCCCGAGGCGTTACATGCCTCCACGCCGATCAAAGTGGCTTGGGCGTTCATCATCGGGTTCTGCGTGATGATCCTGGTGCAAGTGTTGCTCTAACAAAAGACATAACCGCCTTGCTAACCAAAGACCGAATTTACTTCCCCAACCTCAACGGCTTGCGATTTATCGCCGCGCTGCTCGTCATTGTGCATCACATCGAGCAGATCAAAGACATTTATGGATTGCCGAATAATTTCTCCTCGACGTTCATTCAGATCATCGGCGAACTCGGCGTCATCCTCTTCTTCGTGCTGAGCGGATTCCTCATCACGTATCTCTTACTCGAAGAGGAAAACAGAACGCAGACAATCGCTATAAAAAATTTTTATTTGCGAAGAATTTTGCGCATCTGGCCTCTCTATTTTCTGATCGTTGCCCTCGCGTTTGCAGTCCTCCCCAACCTGCCCCTTTTCGTCCTCCCTGGGTATGACCGCGCGACGATCTACGAAAACCTGCCTCTGAAATTATTGTTGTACATATTTTTTCTACCCAACCTTGTCCCAGCCGTTCTCGGCGTGGTGCCGTATGCGTCACTGGCTTGGTCCATCGGCACGGAGGAACAGTTTTATCTCCTTTGGGCTCCCCTGCTGAAATTCATCAAGCGCTACAGGATCGCGTTGATGCTCCTCATCGTGTTCGGATATTTACTCTTCGCCCGCGCCTTGTATTCAGACCGCACGAATTTTCTCGTCTACAAATACGAGATCAACGCCTTCTGGCAATCATTCAACATCCCCAGCATGGCGATCGGCGGATTCTTCGCGCTCCTGCTTCACTCGAATCATCGCGCGCTGAAAATTTTTCTCAACAACTATTTGTTTTATTTCGCGCTTGTCTTCACGTCCATCATGTTGTATCGCGGCGTGTATTTTCCGCATATCACGGTCAACGATCTTCCCTTCCCCTATCTCTACAAGGAATTTTATTCGGTCTGGTTCGGCATCCTCATTTTGAATTTCGCCGCGAACAAAAACATTTTTATTTCTTTGGAACAAAAACCGATTCGCTATCTTGGCAAAATATCGTACGGACTCTACATGTACCATCCCATCGCCATCGTCCTCGCGCTTCATACGACGGGCTGGCTGGGCGCGCCTTCGGACGCCTTTCTCTACCCCCTCACCCTCGCGTTGACGGTTCTCCTCGCAGGCGTGTCGTATAAATATTATGAGTCGTATTTCCTGAATTTCAAATCCAGTTACACCAGCATCAAAAGCGGAGATGTGAACACGTAGGGGCAGATCTGCGTGTCTGCCTTAGAGACTGTTTCTTAAAGGCTTTTTACCACGGAGAACACTGAGATCACCGAGAAAACCTTTTAGAATCCTCTGTGGACTCCGTGTTCTCTGTGGTGAATGCTCTTTTCGTACGCGCGATTCAGACTTAAGAAACACTCTCTTAATAGCAACAACCGTCAATGCGGCGAGGGCGATGAATGTTGAAAGTCGGAGGGAATGCGAATCTGGTCGTGTTGAATCAGCCGAATGTGCTGGAGGCTCTGCGCGAACACTCCACGCCGAGGGTGATGGTGAGTCACGGGAAATTATTGCCACAGGAATTTGGCTTATAATATCGAACATGCAGAAAGGATAGCCGCATGTTACAAGAAATTGTTATCCGTACTGAAAATGCAGACGCGCTCAAACCTTTAGTTCGCGCGGCAATGGATCGCGAAGCGAAACTGCTCGAACATTCCGTCGAGCGGACACGCGCCGCATTGGAAGCTTTCGAAAAACGCTACGACATGACCACGGAGGAGTTCGAGCGGAAGTTCAAAGCGCGCGAAATCGAAGAAACAGTAGACCTCCTCGACTGGTGGATGGAAGTAGAAGCCATGCACCACCTTGAGAATCAACTTCAATCTATGCGCGAGGCGCAAGTTGAATGAGTATTTCGAGAGGTTGCAGACTCTACTTGCTGCATCTCCTTTCGTGCATGAGCCGCTCCTCTCGTTCGACGACCGCAAAGATGCCTGGTTCATTCGCGGCGACATTTACTTCATTGACAATTCCCGATTACATTTTCGGGAATTGTTTGTAGGACAGGGCAACCCAGTAAAAATTGCATACTCCTACCACTATCAGCAAGGGGATGCAACGATGATTTTCCGCTACGACAATTCCCCACATTATCCCGATCTCTCTTCCGCGCCTCACCATAAGCATACAGCCGATGAAATCGTTGTTGAAGCAGGTTTGCCTGATTTCGAATCCGTGCTTCGTGAGATTGAAAATCTTATTGCAGTGAAATAGAAATTTATGGAAACAATAACCTGGGACGAATTCGCCAAAGTCGAACTGCGCGTGGGACGGGTGATCTCTGCCAAGCCTTTCCCCCAAGCGCGGAAGCCCGCCTACATCCTTGAAGTGGATTTTGGCGCGGGACTTGGAATCAAGAAATCGAGCGCGCAGATCACGCATTTGTACAAGCCAGAAGAACTGGTTGGGAAATTAGTTGTTGCGGTGGTGAACTTCCCCAAGAAACAAATTGGTCCGTTTATGTCGGAATGTTTGGTGACAGGCTTCCACAACGAAAACGGCGAAGTCGCTTTGTGCGTGCCTGACAAGTCCGTGCCGTTGGGGAGTAAGTTGTTGTGAGGGTTGGGAGCGGGGTTATAATCTCGTCAATCATTAATCTATGACCGCCTAATGTCCTAATTGAATTAGGCGTTTAGGTGGAAACGTCTGTTTTTAGGCAGTTATATGAGACTAACGGTATAAACACTAGTTAGCCCGTCACTTTACATCATTAAGGCATTGAAAAGTTGAGGCAATTTCAATGAGTGATTTCTTGTTTCGCTACCATCATAGTCCCCACGATTTTTCCTGCTACTCAAAGGAGTTGCGGACGTGTGATCTTTGCGGCAATCTATCCTCTGGTTACCAAGGCGGCGTATTTTACGGAGACATTGACATCGAATTCGTCTGTGAAACATGCCTTATTAACGGCAAGTTGGCTGAGAAACAAGTATTTACTAATTCAGGCAATTTGCATGAACTAAAAATACAGATTCGAGAGAAACAACCAAACTTAAGTATTCTAGAAGTTGAACGCTTAGCGCAGGCTAAAGATGATGAATTAATCCATCGCACACCGACTGTAATAACATGGCAAGATTTTCATTGGCCCATACATTGTGCCGATTATTGTTGTTTTATTAAAGAGGCAGGAAAACCCGATATATTGGAAATTGCCCCTAAGGGCAGAACGCACTTGCTTTTCCATCCGAGAGACGAAAGATTCTCTAGCGATGATGAAGAATTCTGGCAGTGGTTTGATAATATCCGACCCGATTCACCCGATGATAAATCAGTTTCCTATTCAATCGGTGTCTATCTCTTTCAATGTTTGAATTGTCAAGAGTATCTGGCTTTATGGGATTGCGATTAATTCACACATCTATAAAATCAAAACGAGCTAACCGTTACTTATTCTTCCACACCGTAAAATCCTTCAGAATCGAACCGCCGAGGAACTCGCGCATGATCGAAGTCTCAGGGACGAGATTCAAATCGAGCGGCACAAACCATTCGAGGAACGCAAGCAGGCGTTTGGCTTCGATGTATTCGGGTGTGCCGAATTGCACCTGCCTGAGCAACGGCTCGGCAAGAGACTTGATCGCCGCCATTTCATAGACCAGCGCGGAGTTGAACATCACATCGGCATTTTCTTGATTGGGGAAGATATATTTCGCTTCGCCGCGCCGCACCGACTCCCAGCGCGAGATGGTCTGCGTTGCCGTGTAGCCGCGTTCGCGCGCGTCGCGCACGGTGCGTCTCAGCAGGCGCGTGTCGGTGGTAGAGACCCGGTTATGGCGATCCAGGTTCAATTGCGTCAGAGCCGAGATGTAGATGCGGAACGCCTCGCCGCTGAGGCTCGCCGGGATGAGTCGCGGGTCGAGTCCGTGAATCCCCTCGAGGATGATCGGCTGTCCGCGCGCGAGTCGGATAACCTCCCCTGCCTCGCGTTGACCGGTCTTGAAGTTATAACGCGGAAGTTGAACTTCATCTCCATGAATTAATTTTTGCAAATGATCGGCAAGCAACGCGAGGTCGAGCGCTTCGAGGGCTTCAAAGTCTGGCTTGCCGTCTTCGCCGAGCGGGGTTTGATCGCGCGACAGAAAATAATTATCGAGTTCGAGCGGGAACGGCGAAATGCCGAGAGCCAGCAATTGCACGGTAAGCCGCCGCGAGAATGTCGTCTTGCCCGCGGACGAGGGACCCGAAACCAGAATCACATGCGCGCGGTCGATCCGTTCGGCAACCTGACCCGCAATTTGCGAAAGCCGCTGTTCATGGAACGCCTCCGAAACCATCACGATCTCATCGCCATGACCCGCTTCGATCGCGTGGTTCAACGCGCCAACGTTCGAGATGCCGAGTTTTTCGAGCCAGCCGCCGTATTGCAAAAAGGTCGCCAGTAATTTCGGGTATTCGGAGGTCGGCGAAAGTTCATTAGGATTATGCCGACTCGGATACAGCAAGGTAAAGCCATCGCCGGCGGGAACGAGATCGAACCAGCGCAAATATCCCGTAGACGGAACCATATAGCCGTGATGATAGTCCATGCGTTCGTTGAGGCTATAGAGCGTAAGATATGCTTTCTTGCGATATTTCAGCAATTGCACTTTATCTTCCTCGCCGCGCGCCAGAAAATAATCCATCGCCTCTTTCAACGGGACTTCTTTTCGCAAAAACGGCAGGTCGTCTTTGACAAACTTTTGCATCAAGACCTTCAACACGCCCAATTCAGAAACAGACAGCGGATCGCGCCCCTTCACTTCGCAGTAAAATCCGCCTGTGGCGACCGAATGGTCGATGAACAACGTCGCCAGCGGATACATATCCGCGAACACCATCTCCAGCAAAAACGTGAGGGAGCGCCGGTAGATGCGCGTCCCGTCGGGCGTAGACATGGTAACCGGGCTGACGCGCGAATCCATTCCGACGGGGAAGCTTAATTCACGCAGATTGCCGTTGACCACCGCCCCAACGAGCTGTGAATCGTGTTCGACCACCGACAGAAAATCTCCCACGTTGCTCCCGCGCGGACCGGCGATCACGCGCCCATCCGGGAGGTGGATTTCGACTTCAGGTCTAGGAGAGACAAGATTGAATTCTTTCATCTTTCTTCTTTCATTACAGTCAAAGGTCGAAAGTCAAACCTCAACTCGACCTTTGACCCTTCGGCAGGCTCAGGACAGCGCTTTCAACTTTCAACCATAATTTCTCAGGCTTCTTTTCAAACTCATCCAACGGAATTTCTTTGCGGACCAATGCGAGCAATGTTTCTGTCAACATTTTATTCACAGGCGTCGGCGCGTTGAATTGTGCGCCCGCGCGGACGACCTCGCCGTGCAGATAATCCACTTCGCTTTTGCCGCGACCCGAGCGCAAGTCAATGTGAAAGGACGGCATTTTGTTTCCACGCCCCGCGCCAGCCGCCCGGCTGAGGAACGGCTTGGATAACCACAACGGCAATTTCGTCGCAAACGCCAACGCGCGGACGGGCGTGCCAGGCAGGTCAATCACTGCAATGCCTTGCGCCTGCATCACCGCGAGGCATTCGCTCAGCATTGCCACTTCCAATTTATATAATTTTCTATTCGCAAGGATCTCGGCGGCGGTCATATCGAGGATGGCGGAGGTGGGGTTGGCGATCAGGTTCGTCAACAGCTTCGACCATTTCATCGAAGCCGCGTCAGCGAACAAGCGCGGGTTGAGCAGGGCATTATCGAACGCGACCAGCAGACCCGGCACAAGAGGATGTCCCTTGGCAATGCCGATGCCGCGCAATTTTTCAAGGACAATATCGCCCGGTCCGCGTTTGCCGACGGCGGTGGTCACCGTGCCGGGGATGACTTTATCTTTGCCGACAACTTCCGCGATCAATTGTTCGTTTGAAATGCCGTTGGAGAGACACAGCACCGGCGGCATTTTATCCGCGTAAGGCTTGAGGGTTTCGAGAGCGGCTGGGGTGTCGTACGATTTCAACGCAAACAGGATCAGGTCGAAGGGTCCGTAACGAAGCGCATCTTCCATCGAAGAGACGAAGACAACAGACGAGGAGTCCAGCCGAAAAGCATCTTTCGTCTTTCTTCTTTCATCGAGAGTGAGATCGAGCCTCAAACCGCGCGCGCGGAGTTCATCCACTTTCGCGCCGCGTTCGAGAAACACAAGTTGACTGCCCGCGAGCGCGAGGCTCCCGCCGACGTAAGCGCCGATGGCGCCCGCGCCAAAGACAAGGACTTTCATGCGCGCGTTGATGTGGATCGCGGTATCGGGTGTCGCCACGAAAGTTTCCTATTTCAAAGTCTGCGCGTGGGCGCGATCGTTGAGCGCGTCGATCGCCCAGCGATGCAAATGAGGTTGATAGATCACGCGCGCGAAGGCTGTGTTCTCGAAGCGGAAGCGCACGCCCGAAGGGTCGGCATGATGCGCCACGCCGACGATGGCGTGCATAAGTTGATTCAACAGTCCACCGTGCGACACGATGAGATAACTTCCCGCAGGCCGCTGTAACAAGCCATGCAATGCCTGCCCCGCGCGCAGGAACAATGCCCAATCGCCTTCGCCGTCGCCGCCGATCGAATCGTACGGCGTCACGTAGGATGGCTTCGGTCGTAATTGGACTTCGGCAGAGGTTAACCCTTCCATCTCGCCAATATCGCGTTCGAGCCAGATCTCGTCGAGTTCGAGTTTGACGTCCAACACGGAGGTCACGATCTCAGCGGTTTCCTTTGCCCGCTGTAACGTGCTCGAAATGGCGAGGTCGAACTTTGCGCCTTCCACCTTCCAGCGATTCGCCAATGCGAACGCCTGCGCGCGCCCGCGTTCGGTGAGCGGGTAATCAGACTGCCCCTGCCAACGCGACTCGGCGTTGCCGGTCGATTCGCCGTGACGCAAGAATACAAATTGATAGACCGGTTTTGGGGTTGAACTCAAGTTACTCCTCTTTCTTCAATAAATAGACGGGTCTGCGTTTCACTTCCTGAAAAATATACCCGACATAAACGCCAATAAAGCCTAACAAGATCATGATGATTCCGCTGGCGATGAGCAGGACCGCCATCAGCGAACTCCAACCTGGGGCAATCACCTGCTCGGTGTTCTTTGTGACCGACAGCCAAACCACCCAACTCAACTGCACAGCCGCCAACGCAAAGAACACCAACCCCGAACTCAACCCAATATATAACGGGATCAACGAAAAAGAAAAGATCGCGTCGGATGCGAGCCGAAACATTTTTCCCAACGAATATTTCGAATGCCCTGCCACACGCGGCGGCTGGCGATACGGCAGAATGACGCTCTTGTATCCCATCCACGTGATCATGCCGCGCAGAAAACGGTGAAACTCGGGCATGGCTTTGAGCGCGTCTACCGCCTGGCGCGTCATTGCGCGGAAGTCCGCCGCGCCGGCAATCATGTGCGTGCCGCTGATGGTGTTGATGAAGCGGTAGAAGGCATCCGATGTCCATTTTTTGAAAACCGTGGGCTGTGTTTCCGCGGCGCGTTGCCCCTGCACAATGTCGTAACCATGCCCGATCAACTCAATCATTTCAGCGATCAACTCCGGCGGATGCTGGCCATCGCCGTCCATACTGATGACGATATCGCCACTCGAGCGATCGAGTCCGGCGGTGAGCGCCGCCTGGTGACCGAAGTTGCGACTCAACGTGAACACGGTCACGCGCCGGTCAGCCTGCTTCAACGACTGGAGCGACTCGGCCGTCCCGTCGTCTGAGCCGTCGTCCACGTAGAGGAAGCGAAAGTCGTGCGGAAGCGCGTCCACCACGCCGCAAATCCGCGCGTGGATTTTCTCGATCACCCCCGCTTCGTTGTAGACCGGGATGACGAGGTCGACTTTGAATCTGCGTTTTTTCGTAGGCATCGGGATGATTCTACCCCATGAAATCAATCATGCTTGCACAGAGATTCTGCCAGCAGTTCGCGGTCGTATTCGGCAGGAGTTCCGACGAGTGGTTTTAGGTTTTGGCAGATGCTTTGATAGGTCTTTTTATCCACGCGGATGAGGAGCGCGATGCGCTTTGCCATCTTCTGATCGCCAACATGGATGTAGGCTTCAAGGGCGGGCAACCATTCCGACACTTCATAAGGTTGATAGCCAAGCGCAATCGCTTCATCGGCAAATGTTGCCGCGCTCTCCCAATCTTTGCGTTGGCGGGCAAGGTCCATTTGTTGATAGTAATAACACCAATCGTGGGAGGGCTCACTCCCAAAAATTTCGCCCGGAGGGACAGCCTGCGCTCCGGAGGGGTCGATCAAGTTCACGTCCGAAAAGGAAGCGAGGCGTTGTACGTCCAGCCGTTCCTGTGCGGTGAGTTCCGCGCGCGCGCCATCGATCACATGCAGGCACGAAAATGCCGAAGGCTGTGTCACCAGCAAGAGTTTGGTGTAATCGCGCTTCACGGTTACCGTTCCGCGCACGAGCCGTTCCTCCTGCGCGCCGAGAACCGCCTCAAGCCATAGTTCATCGTACATCACCTGCCCCGCGATTTTCAATTCCTGGCGCGGGTGATACACAAGGTTGATCGGACCCCAGACTTCGTATTCCTCCGCGAGCGCGTAATTGCCCGGCAAGACCAGCACGACCGTTGTGCCATCTTCGATCTGTGGCGCGCGCCATGCCAGTTGCCACATGGCATCGCTTTCCACCCGCCAAAATCTACGATAATAATTTGCCGAGAATAACTGGGTGAGGACGCCGCTCATCAACAGCAGGCATAGCGCCGCCCAGCGCAACCGTCCCTTCAATCCATAAAAAACAATCCCGCCCATGAACAACGCCACGCCCGCCACGGATTGATAGGTATAACGATCCCATTGGATATCGAAGATCACGTTCCGCCCCGCGAGGATGATCGGCAATGTGGTGACGAAGATGATCGCCGCGCCAAGCCACAGCCAGTCTCGGCTTGCTTGCGGATCCTCACTCGCTTCACCCAACGGGGAAGCCTGCCCTCGCATGAGAAAGAGATACGCGCCTGCGAGCGATAACACGATCAACGCCAGCCCAATCGCCATCGCGGTGATGCGCGCATCCCCCACGCTCGTGGAAAACTGATAAAAAGGGACGCCCCATGCAAGCAGGCTGGTCTCGACTAAATCGAGAATCATTTCCACGGCAATGTGAAGCACGCTGGTCAACGAAAGCGGGCCAAAGTTACTCAGCACCACGTCTACATTCGTGGCGCGACGCGTGCTTTCGAACAGGAACAAGCGCCAGAATAAGAATACGGCGGCAAATGTCAGGTAGGGAATAGAGGCAACGATCGTTTTGCGAAGCGACTCACGGATGGTTAACTTTCCATCACGTTTCAGCGCGTACCAGATCAAAATAAGACGCACGGCTTCGATGCCGATCAATGCTTCGTAGATGAAAATGCTGAGGGCGGCTAGCAGGATCGAAGCAACAATGAGCGTCGTTTTTCGGAAGAAGGGAACGACCTTCAGCGCCAGAACTGTGCACGCCAACGACGCCATCGCCGCGCCGTACGCCAGCAACAAATTCTTGAAGGTGGCCGCGTTTGGCTGTTGATAAAAGCCCGGATACACCACAAACAACAACGCGATCAGGGTGGTCTCGATCTTCCGTTCCTTCCAAACCACCCGCAATAGCCAGAGGAAAGCCAGCGCGCTCAACGCTTTGATGATCAGCGCGTACACATGCCAGTTCAACGGGGCGTTGCCCAGCAGGTTGTAATCCAGCGCGTAGAGCCACCCAATAAACGGACGGTCTCCTTGAAATAGGCTCATGATTCCCTGCGCCCCGCGCGCCTGTGCCGTCCAGATCAGGTACCAATCGTCACGGTAGAAGCCGAGCGAAGGCACAAGCGGAGCATATGTTAGCAAGGTGACAGTCATCACAAGAGCGGCTGAAAGCCAGCCTTCCAGGCGGGGGGAAACCTTCGGGAACTTCATTAATATATTCTCCTCGATCAAGCCAGAAATTTCAAAATCAGGCTGGTCAATCTCTCTGCTCGATCATAGTCAAAGTGATGGTCATTGAACAGATTGATCACCTCCCCCGCCAATGCCTCCGCCACCGGCGCGCGCCCAGTGGACATAATTCCCGCCAGCGACGCGTAATGCGAACTGGCGAACAGCCTGTTTGCAAAGATCTCATCCATCATTCTTTTCTTATTCTTCACGCGGATGTTGAACCGCCACGTTTGATATTGTTGCTGTAATTGTATCTCGATTGGCAGACGGGCTGAATACACCGCATTCAATCTTCTTTTTTGTAGCAGGGACAATTCCAACCCGACCGCGACCATACGACGATAGTCCTCCCAGACGGGCAATTCTCCTTCTGTCTGCAACCAATCGCTATCGTCATATTCAAATCGCGTCAGATTCTGAACGGCAGCTTTATAGTCCCTTTCAAGTTCCTCGTGATGCGCAGGAGCGTATTTCAATTGCGTGGATTCGCACTTCCCATCATCCTTCATAAACGCATATCCGCCAAATTCAAGTTCGACGATCTTGGCGTAGCCCGTGCTAAACAAAACAACGTCAGCCGAGGATTCCGATTCAAACTTTGGAATGCACAGACAGCGGTCATCCACGATCAACAATTCGGGATTCAACGATTTCGCCCGCGCAAAAAAATCATCAGGCGTGGACTCGTCCCCGTAGGTATGCGCGTACAGCAAACCACCAAACTCGTGCGTCTTCATTCGCGCTTCTGCCTGATCCAAATCCATGTGCAAGGACTCTGGCGAAATATCCGCAAACTCAAATGGAATCTTCGCCTTCATAAACGTGATCGGCACGATGGGACAAATGTTCGCGGGCAACAGCCACGGCTTTGCCTGTTTTTGGCTCGCCAGCAAATTATAGAGGATCGCAGAAGCGCGCGGGGCGAGGATGGTTTTCATTTTACTAAAAGCGGACGCTAGAGAACGTCCGCTACACAAATAGTATCCTGTGTGATGGCGCTCTCTAGCGCACACATTCTTGATTACACATTCTTGCGGACGAGGAGCGTGAAATCGTACAATCCATAATCGTGAAGCAATGCCACGTTACGCGAAAAATTGCGTTTGCAGAAATCGAAGAAAAATATTGGGTCGCCGTAAAAGAGGTCGGGTCTCTGCGCCATGCGCTCGGCATCGGAATATTTGGTGAGCATGTTGAAGGCAAAGCCCTTCGAGCAAAGCGCGTTCATGCGTTGGAGCGTTGCGCAGGCGAATTTCTGCCAATCGTCGTACGATTCTTCCAATTTGATATTGAAGATCGCACCCGCCAGCAGATAATCGACCATGGGAACTTCGCTCTCGTTCGTGGTGAAATGAGCGTTGGGAAAATCCTTGTGAGATTCACGCCCAGCCACAACCATTTTCTCGAGTAGGTCAATGCCGTAATATTCGAACTGCCAACCTTTACCGTGTAAGAAATCAAACATTCCGCCATAGCCGCTTCCGTAATCGATGACGGAAAATGGCTGCGAGGCGTCAATGACCTTCACGAGTTGCTCGAAGCGCAACGCCTGCGATTCGAGTCCGTTGTAATCCACACCTTTGGGCGTCGCGCCGAATTCTTCGAGTTTTTCAACAAAGTATTCGCCGAGTTTTTTCTGGGTTTCATCCATGCTCATGTTGAAGTGTGGCGAAGATTCCGTCAAATGAAATTTGGACGGAATTCGCGTTCCTTTCCAGTTTCAAAATATTCGCCCGCTTGTTTTCCCGTCATGAACAGCAAATCTAGAATGGAAACATACGGGTCGTACGGAGGATACATCTGCGAGTATTCAGGGTAGGCGTAGTCCATGTATTCAAACGTGATGCCCGCCGCCTCGAATTTTTCAGGCTCCATGTAGGAACTCGCCGAGGGACCGCAAATGTAATGCGTCGCGCCGACTTGTTTCAACACGTTGATCACGCGGTCGGTTTTTTGTCCCTCGACGTTCGATAACTCGGAGGAGCGCATGAATCTCGTGGAAGTGAATCCCAACTCGCGCGCGAGGCGGATCGAGGACTCGATGGTGAAATCGGCGAGGAACTCGTCGCGGCGTTGATAGAGTTCGTCGAGCAGGGACAGATAGCCCTTGAAGTAAGGCGATTTGGAATAGGAAATCGTCAACGTTTTGAGATGACTCTTCGCCCAGGGCTTGGACCAGTCGATGCGCACGTCCTTGATCGGCACGCCCTGGGTAACGCCTTTTGAATTGACTGGGATCGTCAGCCATTGTTTTCCCTGGTGCGTTTTGATCAGGTTGCGGTTACGCCAGCCGTGTTTGTCGTATTGAATATCATCGTAAAAGATGAACAGGTCTGCGCGGTGGACCTGATCGAAGTAACCGCGCCAAGGGATATAGGAAGGTTGCAAAATGACGACGTTCATTTCCCTACCGTCTCGTGAATGATGTACGTGGGACGATCCATACTACGGTCGAACATGCGCGCCAGATATTCGCCGAAGATTCCCAGCGCGAATAATTGGGCGCCGCTGAATAACGCAATGATGGAGGCAAGAAACGGGAAGCCCGGGATGCCGCCCTCCATAAATGAAATGACGACCACATACATGAACACGCCCAGCCCAAACACGGTCATCAAGAATCCGATCCAACTTGCCAGGCGCAGGGGCGCAGTGCTGTAGCCGGTGAGAATCAACAACGCGGCTTTCACCAGCGCGGAAAACCTGTAGTTCGAACGTTCTTCGGGTTTTTCGATCTCAACGGAAACCGATGTAAAGCGCGACGTGCCCCATGAGAGCAACACATCGATGATCAACGTGGGGCTTTGAAAGTTCGTGAAGGCGTTGCGCAACTCGGTGCGAAAGGCGCGGAAGGCGGATATGTTTTTCACAGACGGGACGCCCATCACCCGCGCAAGAATTCGTTTGATGTTCTCGGTCATCGCGTTGCGCAAGAATCCCTGCGGCAGTTTTTTCGGCGCGCCGTAGACCACGTCGAATCCGTTTTCGAGTTGTTTCAACAAAATGGGAATCTCTTCGGGCGGATGCTGCAAGTCCTGATCCATCGTGATCGTAATTTCATATTGAGCGGCGCGAACTCCGCAGAGGGTGGCGTTATGCTGTCCATAATTTCGCATCAGGCGGATGCCCCTCACCCACTTGTATTTACGCGCGAGTTTTTGGATCACATCCCAGCTATTGTCGGGACTGCCATCGTTCACGAGCAACACTTCATATTTTTTTGAAAACGCGGGCAGGGATTTCGCCAATCGTTCGACAAGCGACTCGATCAACGCTTCGCCGCGATAGACGGGGACGACAATGGAAATATTCATCGGGACGAGATTCTACCACCTGCGCGCTTCATAACCGGACCTCGTGCCTGTCCGCCAAAATGGACAGGGCGCGCGCCGCTTCGGCTTTTTTCTGCTCGCCGTCCCAGCCGAGGATGTCGCCCAGCGTATGCGTGAGTTCGAGGATCATCTCGCGCGTTAACCGTCCCAGCATGGCAAGCATGGATCGCCTCAGCAGGAAATCATCGAGGTGAATGATCTTTTCGTGCTGGACGAGATACGCAATTTCGCGGAAGGAATAATCGGGCAGTGACTTGAGGGTGGAGTCGGTGCCGCTGTTGATGTAGGTGGCGATAGTTTCGGCGCGCGTGCCGTAACGCTCGAACAAGATTTTCAGCCGTTCTTGCGAAACGCCCGTCCATGCGAAGAGACTTCCCATTTGCCGATTCGGTTCCAGAACATCGCGTTCATAACCGCGCCCGCCGCCGATGGGCATGGAGCGCGTGTCGCGTTTGCGCGTGAGACCGAGATACGCGAGGGCTTTATCCGCCGCTTGTTCGCCGAACGCGCGGAAAGATGTCCACTTGCCGCCGACGAGGGAGAAGACCGGGAAAGTGAGGTTGGTCCAGTCGCCGCTCAAAACTTCAATTGTGTGGTCGCGCGAGATTTGGCTGACCGTCTTCGCGGTGGAGCGCGGGAGCGGACGAACACCGGAGTAGCGATAAACGATGCGCTGGCGAGTCAGGTCGAGGTCCGGGAAGACGCGTTTCGTCATCCGCAAAAAATAATCCACTTCGTCTTCGGTGCATCGCGCTTCTTCGGGATTCTCGATGGGGATGTCGGACGTGCCGATGAGGACTTTATCGAACAGCGGAAAGATCAACACGATGCGACCGTCGTCGTTCTCGAAGAAAAATTCGTGGTCGCCGATCGCGGCGCGGAGTTCGGGATGATCCACAACGATGTGCGAACCTTTCGCGCCGCCGATGAAGTTCGTGGACACGCCGAGTTTTTTGTTGGTCGAGTCGATCCACGCGCCCGCCGCGTTGATGACAAGCTGCGGGTGAACGTCGTAGGTTTCGTCGGTGAGCTCGTCGCGCAGGATGATCGTGTTCTCCGCGCCGCCCACCATGCTGACGTAATTGAGCGCGCGCGCGTTTACGTTTTCTGCTTCGGCGTCGAGGATCATTTCAACGCCGAGCCGTTCGGGGTTGGTGATCGCGCCGTCATAATACACAGCCGTGTTGACGATCTCTGGGTTGATCTGATTCCATTTGGCAAGCGATTTCTTGCGCGAGAAAAATTGATGACGGGGAACCGTGTGCTGTTTGCCGGTGAACGCATCGTAGAACATCAAACCGATCTTGATAACGAGCGAGCCGCGCTCGCTGGGTTTATCGAGCCAGCCAAAAAATTTTAGCGGCGCATTGAGCAGACCTGAGAATCGTTTGAAAATGGGAATGGCAGTGGGAAGGGGCTTGACGATATGCGGCGCGTTCTGCAACATGAGGTTGCGCTCGCGCACGGCTTCGCGCACGAGACGGAACTCCCCGTTTTCAAGATAACGAATCCCGCCGTGCGCCATGTGCGAAGAGGCAGACGACGCGCCCGAACAAAAATCCCCGCGCTCGACGAGCAAAACATCCACGCCGTTGATGGCGAGGTCGCGGAAGGCGCCAATACCGTTGATCCCTCCGCCGATGATGAGGACGGAGGGGTTTGGATTTTTTTTGAGGGCAGCGAGAGTTTCGGAACGGTTCATTCGATTCTAAACACAAAGGACACGAAGTACACAAAGTTTTTAATTCAACACAAAGAATCCTTCGTGACCTTTGTGTCCTTCGTGTTAAAAATTATTCCATCCAGTTAAAAGTTCGTGTCACCGCTTTCTTCCAACCCGAGTATAACGTCTTTCGTCCTTTCGAGTCCATTGAGGGATTCCATTGTTTGTCGCGTCCCCAGTTGTTTTTGAGCTCGTCGAAATCCTTCCAAAAGCCGACGGCGAGTCCCGCCGCGTATGCCGCGCCGAGCGACGTGGTCTCCGCTACTTTGGGTCGCACCACTGGCACGTTCAAAATATCCGATTGAAATTGCATGAGCAGTTCGTTGAACACCATACCGCCGTCCACTTTTAGCGATGTTAATTTCACGCCCGAATCTTTTTCCATCGCATCGAGTACTTCGCGCGTTTGATAGGCGGTCGCTTCGAGCACGGCACGGGCAATGTGACCTTTGTTGACGTAGCGCGTCATCCCGACGATCACGCCGCGCGCGTCGGATTTCCAATATGGGGCATAGAGTCCGCTGAACGCAGGGACGAAATAGATTCCGCCGTTATCCTCGACGGACTTCGCCAACGCTTCCACCTCCGGGGACGACTGAATCAACCCTAGGTTGTCTCTCAGCCACTGAACCAACGCGCCCGCGATCGCAATCGAACCTTCGAGCGCGTAGACGGCTTTGCGGTTTCCAATTTTGTATCCCAACGTGGTGAGCAATCCCGCTTTGCTCTGCACGGGTTTCTCGCCGGTGTTCAACAGCATGAAACAACCTGTGCCATAGGTGTTCTTCGCCTCGCCTGCTTTGAAACAGGTTTGACCGAACAATGCGGCTTGTTGATCGCCGAGATCGCCAGAGACAGGGATGCCGTGTAATAAATTGCTCTCGCCGCCGTCCCCGGCGGCGAGGACGCCGCCTCGAGCATTTACATATCCATAAATTTCCGACGACGATTTGATCGTCGGCAACATCGCGCGCGGGATGCCCATTACTTTGAGAATCTCCTCATCCCAATCCAAGGTCTTGAGATTCATCAACAAGGTACGCGAGGCATTTGTCACATCGGTGACGTGCTCACCTGTGAGATTCCAGATCAACCACGAGTCAATCGTCCCAAACAACAAGTCCCCTCGTTTGGCTTTCGCCTTTGCGCCTTGCACGTTATCCAAAATCCATTTTATTTTTGGACCCGAGAAATACGTGGCAAGCGGGAGACCTGTTTTCTTCCGAAAGCGATTCTGTCCGCCCGCGCTTCGACTTCGGTCTTCGTCTCCGCTATCGCTTCGCTCAGACCTCCGCTCAGCGCGAGCCAATTTCTTGATGATCTCATCCGTCCGCGTGTCTTGCCAGACGATGGCGTTGTAGACGGGCTTGCCGGTGTGTTTGTCCCACACGATAGTTGTCTCGCGTTGGTTTGTGATTCCAATGGCGGCAAGGTCAGCGGGTTGAAGGTGTGCGGACTTAAGTCCGCGCTCCGTCACTTCAAGCGTATTCCTCCAAATCTCCAGCGGATCATGCTCCACCCAGCCGGGCTTCGGGAAAATTTGTTTGTGCTCTTTTTGGGCGACAGAAACCACATTCCCGCCATGATCGAAAACAATGAAACGCGTACTGGTCGTCCCTTGGTCAATCGCCGCGACGTATTTTGCCATGAGAAACCTCTACCCCATTGTAAAACAAAAGTCTCCGCTGAAAACATCGGGGACTCTCTTCTAGATTGAAATTCGCTTCGCCACAGAGTCCACAGAGACCTTTGAGAAAATCTCTTTTTTTTCTCTGTGATCTCTGTGGCGAAGAAACTTTTGTTTCATTTCTTCTTTGGCGGCGTCTTTACGGCTTCCACGCCGCCGCTATTCAAAAACTTGAACACACCCACCGCCGCCGCCGACCCCAGCAACGGACCAACGAAGTACGCCACATAAAAGATCCAATTCGCAAGATCGGGATTCTCCAGATCGATGGAGGTGGAAAAGATCGCGGGACCGAACGAACGCGCCGGGTTGAGCGAGGCGCCGCTCATCGGTCCGCCGGCGAGGATGGCAAACGTCACGGTAAGACCGATCGCCAAACCGGCAAACGAACCCGCCTTGCCCGCCACCATGCCATGCAACACCATGTTGACGAGGAAGAAGGTCAACACCGCTTCAACCGCCATGGCAATGAACGGCGAAGGGCTGGTGAGCAAACCGATCGTGGCGCCTTCTTGAATGCCGTTCACGCCGATATTCCCCACAAACAGATTCAGCGAAAATGCCGCAATCGCCGCCCCAAGAAATTGCGCCGCCCAATAATACAACGCCTCGCCCCACCGGACCGTGCCGTTGAGCGCGAGTCCGAACGTCACCGCGGGGTTGAAATGCGCGCCCGAGATATGAGCGTACGCGTACACAAACGTTGCGATCACAAATCCGTGCGCCAGCGCCACCCCCACCAAACCGCCAAAGCCAGAGATTGCCGCGCCCGCGCCGATGAACACCAGCGCAAACGTGCCGATCAATTCAGCCACAAACACTTTTGCATTGAACATGCTTCCTCCACAGATTGATTTGAAGATAAAACCCCTCGCGGGATGATGAGTCACGCCCAATGACGCGCGCCCGCAAGAAACGACTTCCCGCTCATGGATTTTTTCCCAGCGGGCTGTACCTCATCCAGGATGAGAACCCCGCCTCTCGCGCCGACGGCGGGCTGGTTCGCCTGCGTCAGCCTCTGCCCTACCTCGGCGTTTTTCACAAGTTCAACAGCCAAACTGGAAGTTTGGCGTACGTGCGCGCGATGGATTTTTAAAATCGCCCCATCGAATTCCATGAACGCGCCGGGCCACGGGTTCAACGCGCGGACTTGTCTTTCAAGTTCGTTCACATCGCGCGCGAAGTCGAGTCGTCCATCATCCTTTTTCATCATCGGCGCGTACGTTGACAGTGAATCGTCTTGCGGCTCTGGTTGAATTTCGCCGGCGATCCAGCGCGGAAGAGTCTCGATGAGCAAGTCGGCTCCAAGGTGAGATAACGCGTCGGTGACTGAACCAGCCGTCCCGTCGGAAGAGAGGCGTATTGCGCGTTTCGCCAGCATCGCGCCGGTGTCGAGTCCCGCATCCATTTTCATGATGGTCACGCCCGACTCTTCATCCCCATGCAAAATCGCGGCGTTGATGGGAGCCGCGCCGCGCCAACGCGGAAGTAACGAGGCGTGGATGTTGAGGCATCCGTAGCGCGGTAAGTCAAGAACATCTTGTTTGAGAATTTGACCGAACGCGGCAACGACGATGAGTTCGGGCGACCACGCGCGGAGTTGATCCATCGCTTCGGGCGCGCGCAACTTTTCGGGTTGCATGATCGGGAGTCCCAACTCGAGCGCGAGCGTTTTGACGGGAGGCATCTTCACCTCGCGCCCACGCCCGGAGGCGCGGTCGGGTTGTGTGACCACGCCCACCACGTTGTACGCGCCCGCCAGCGCGCGCAGGCTCGGCAATGCAAATTCGGGCGACCCCATGAAGACGATTTTTATCATGCGGCGATTTTAGCATAGTAACATTTTTGCAAGAAAAGCCAGTTGCGCTTTGCCTGTAAAGGTTGTACAATTGCCGAAATTCAAAATCAAGTTATTCGGAGGAATAAAGCAATGGAAACTACAAGCGATGACAAACTTTGGGCGGCGTTGGCGTACGTTTTTTCACCTCTCGTCCCCATCATTATCCTGCTGATGCCCGACAAGAAGGATCGCCCTTTCATCAAGGCGCATAACACACAGGCGTTGGTGCTCGGTATCGTCACCGTTGTTACTTCCACCTTTTGTGTCGGTATTCTCATCTGGTTCTACCAGTTGTACTGCGGCTATCAAGCGTATCAGGGTCAGTTGATTGAGATCCCCGTCATTTCGGGCATGTTCAAGAGCTAAACAACGTTCACGACGAAAGACTCACTGGAAACAGTGGGTCTTTTTGTTTAATTTTTGTGATAGACTTTTTACAAAACTCACCTCGTCTCGCAGGCTGAAAACCAGCGAATTGCGCGTGTCCAGAAACCGGCGGGACGATATAAACATTGGAGACACACATGAACATCGGCAAATCATTTTCATACGCATTCGACGACAAGCAATGGATCAGCAAACTCGGCTTGGGCGCGTTGGTTACTGTCATTCCCATCGTCAACTTTGCCTGGACGGGGTACATGGTCGCCATCATCCGTAACGTGATGAACAACTCGCCCGAACCCCTGCCCACGTGGGACGACTTCGGCAAAAAACTGACCGACGGTTTGCTATTGACCGTGGCAACTATTGTATACTCCCTGCCGATCATTATCGTGTTCTGCCTGCCGATGAGCTTTATGATCGTGCCAGCCATCCTCTCCGGGAACGCAGATATGCAAGGGCTTGCGGAAGCAGTCGCCGGGTTGGGAACCGCGTTGTTTTTCTGTCTCCTGTGCGTGTTCGTGGTCTACTCGCTGGCTCTTTCGGTGATCTTCCCCGCCATTCTTGTGATCTTCGCCCGCGAAGGGACGCTCGCCTCATGCTTCAAATTCCGCGAGGTGTTTGAACTCATCAGCAAAAACTCAACTCCCTTCCTCACGGCATGGGGCGTGAGCATCGGCGCGAGCATCGGCGTGAGTCTCATCGTCAGCACGGCGCAATTTGTTCTGAATTTCATCCCCTGCCTTGGTCAAGTCGCCGCGTTCATCCTCGCTTTTGGGATCATCGTATACACCACCGCCATCTACGGTCATTTGTTTGGTCAATTTGGCAACATTGCGTATGGGCAAAATCAAGCAATGACTCAAGGCTAATTTTGTCTCAACAAACATCCCGCAGGTTTATGAAACTTGCGGGATGTTTGACTCACGCAACCAATCTCCTGAACTCTCGTATAAACCATAGAAAATAAATCAGGAGATCGTTATGAACACTACCAAACCCACCCTCGTCCACGTCATCGCATGGACCACCCTCGCCAGCGGCATCGTCAACATCGTCTGGGGATTTGCCGCATCGGGCACTGCCCTCGGCACCTTGATCGGCGCCATCTGCGTGCCGCTCACCATCCTGCCCACGATCCTCGGCGTATTCGAACTAATCTACGCCGCAAAACTCTTCAGTAATCCTCCGCAAGCCGTCCAGCCATCCACCAACATCGCCGTCTTTGAAGTCGCCTGCGCTCTGCTGGGCAACGCCTTCTCGATGGCGGTCGGCATCCTCTCGCTGGTCTTTTATAACGACGCGATGGTCAAAGACTACTTCACCCGTCTCAATACCGGGACTCTCGCGCCCGCATCACCCTCCGACGTGACGCCTGCCCCGGCCGCGGAAGCGTTGCCCCCACCCGTCGTTGAATCCCCCGCCGCCCTCGCGGAGGAATCTCCAATCGAAACGCCCAAACCGAAACGGACGCCGCGAAAAATGGCAAAGAAGTAGATTCGCAACCAGTCCCCCGAATTCTTCAAGAACTCGGGGGACTTTGCTCTTGACTCTCATCCCCCACAACCGTAAAATCACATCACAATTGAACGGGCAACAGGGAAGAGACTCAAAAGTAGTGACGAATTCAGTCGTTACTTGCTGACGACTGAAGTCGTCA
>NZ_DBNHEF010000053.1:0-57897 GCF_057138825.1 Candidatus Defluviilinea gracilis | reverse complement strand
ATTCTCCAATTCTCAAAACCTCTATTCACGCGCTTCGAACCATGGCGCGCGGCGGAATGTACGATGTGGTCGGCGGCGGCTTCTCGCGCTACAGCGTGGACAATTTCTGGCGCGTGCCACACTTTGAAAAAATGCTGTACGACAACGCGCTATTAACTCGCGCGTACTTGCACGCATGGCAGATCACGGGCGATCCGTTCTTCAAGCGCGTCGTTGCCGAAACGCTCAATTTCATTGAACGCGAAATGACTCACCCCAACGGCGGGTTTTATTCGTCGCTCGACGCAGACTCTGAGCATGAAGAGGGGAAATTCTACGTGTGGACACTCGATGAAATCCGCGCTGTGTTAAAAACCGATACAGATTTCTTTGAAGCGGCGTACGGAATTACCGCGCGTGGAAATTGGGAGGGCAAAACAGTCTTGCAACGCGCGTTGGATGACGCCTCCCTCGCCGCCCGCTTCAAACTCGACGTGGAGGCTGTCCCCTCCAAACTAGCCGACTGCCACTCCCGGCTTTTATCTGCCCGCGCAAAACGAGTCCGCCCCGGCACAGACGATAAAATTCTCGCCTCGTGGAATGGACTCATGCTCGCGGCAATGGCAGAAGCGGCGAGGGCTTTCGGTGAGTCAGAACTCCAAACCCAATACGCCAAATTGGCTACACGTAATGCGGAGTTTCTTCTCTCTCAACTACGTCCCAACGGCAAACTCAAGCACAGTTGGCGCGATGGAAAAACAACCGACGCGGTCTTCCTCGAAGATTATGCCGCGTTGATTCTTGGTCTGCTTGAACTGTATCAAACCGACTTCAACGACACATGGTTTGCCTCCGCAAAAGAACTTGCCGACGAAATGATCGAACTGTTCAACGATCCCGCTGGCGGCTTCTTCGACACATCAAAACATGGCGAAACGTTGTTGCTGAGACCGAAAGACACGCAAGACAACGCCACGCCATCGGGCAACGCGCTGGCGTGCGAAGCATTGCTCAAACTTGCCGCATTCACCGACGAAGGGAAATACCGCGACCTCGCGGAGAAATCACTTGGGCTTGTGGTGGGCATGGCTGTCCGCTACCCCACTGCATTCGCGCGCTGGCTGTCGGCGGCAGATTTCGCCCTGGGGGAGGTGAAGCAAGTCGCAATCGTGGGTGAAGCGGGCGGCGAAGAGGTGTATGAGTTGGCGCGCGTCGTCCGATCCGCTTTTAGGCCGAACGTCATCGTCGCCGCATCCGCCTATCCGCCGTCGAACGATGCGCCGGCGCTGTTGAAGGAACGCCCGCTGAAAAATGGAAAGCCAACCGCCTATGTGTGCGAGGGATTCGTTTGCAAAAACCCCGTCACATCAATCGCGGAATTAAAAGAGTTGTTGTAAAATTAGCGCATGGACCCAATACTCACTGACAATCTTGTCAAACTTGGCATGGCAGTTTTGGTCGGGGGGCTGATCGGCGCGGAACGCGAATACCAAGACAAAGCCGCCGGCTTCCGAACCATCATTCTGATCACCGTTGGCTCGACGTTATTCACCATCCTTTCGCTCACCCTCGACCCCGGCAACACGCAAACGCGCATCGCCGCGAACATCGTGACGGGCATCGGCTTCCTCGGCGCGGGCGCGATCATCCGCGAACACGGCAAAATCGGCGGCTTGACCACCGCGGCGACGATCTGGCTCTCTGCGGCGCTGGGCATGGGCATCGGCGCGGGCGAGTTGGTGTTTATGCTGGTCTCTACAGGCGTTGTGCTGATCGTATTATTTTTCTTCCCTCTTGTCGAGCGGCGCATCGACCGCATCCGCGAAGCGCGCACGTACAAAGTGGTTATTGGATTGGGAAACGCAAAAGGGATCGAGAAGATTCAACAGGCGCTTGAAGAGTGCTCGCTCAAAGCCATCGAATCACACCAACAGAAAACGGAAAGCGCAATCACTAGCACATGGCAGGTGATCGGCTCGCCAAAAAACCAAAAGAAGTTTGTGGAGATGTTGATGAAAGATAAGTCTGTCAAAGAGTTTGATTACTAACTCGCCTTACGCAGTCTGCGGCTAACCTGCGCAACATCTGTTACTCAATCTTTTCACAAAAAACAGCGGCGCGCAAACTCTCTCACTTGCGCATCCTTGCCGAGAAATGACAACAGGCTCTCACACGAGAGCCTGTTGTTTTATTTTGTTTCCGCGCTGTTATTTGAATCTGCGTCTTCCGCATCCTGTTTGCCTTCGCTCAACCCCTCGCGAAAAGACTTGATGCCCCTGCCGAGTTCGCCGGCAATTTTGCCGATGCGCCCGGGACCGAAGAGCAGGATGACGATCACCAGGATGATGATCCATTCAGCGCCGCGTGGTAATCCAAGCATGTAGTACTCCTTTACTGATTTCGGCTGTATCGTACCACAGTCGCGATTAATTCACCATTATAGTTCGCGGCGATACAGTAAGCCCTCAATGAAGCGGATGGCGCGTCGCACCAGCGAACGCACGCGACCCAACCTGCGATATTGCTCGGGACGAACGTGTCCTTTACTGGGAAGCGGTCCCGTCCATTCGGCGGCTAGCGCGCCCCATGTGAGACCCGCGCCAAACCCCACCATCACGAGTTTTTCTCCCTCCTTGATCTGCCCTTTTTCGATCGCTTCCACCATCGCGATTGGGATGGAGGCAGTGGAGGTATTTCCGTACCGGTCGAGATTGACGACAAACCTCTCCATCGGGAGTTTGAGTCCGCGCGCCGCCGCTTCGATAATACGGATATTCGCCTGATGCGGCACGATCCATTTAATATCTTCCACTTTCAGTCCCGCCGCATCGAGCGCCTCCAGCGTGGCGGATGCCATGACGCGCGTGGCAAAGCGGAAGACTTCTTTGCCGTCCATTCTGATGCAATGCAAACCCTCATGGACAGTAGACTCGGTCGCCGGGAAGCGGCTCCCCCCAGCGGGTAAAGTGAGCAGGTCGCCGCCGGAGCCGTCTGAATGCATCACAGCAGAAAGCACGCCGCCGGGTCGTTCGCTAGCCTGTAAAACGAACGCGCCCGCGCCGTCTCCAAACAGAATACATGTGTTCCGATCTTTCCAGTTCACAAATCGGGAAAGAGTTTCAGAGCCAATGATCAGCGCGGTTTTGATCGATCCGCTGCGGATCGCCTGCGCGCCCATATTCAAAGCATAGATGAATCCCGTGCATGCGGCAAGCAGATCAAAGGCTCCCGCTTTGGTCGCGCCGAGTTGGTCTTGAATCAAACACGCGGTTGCGGGGAACATATACTCGGGCGTGGATGTGGAGCAAATGATCAGGTCAATATCTGTCGGGCGCACATTCGCCACCTTGAGCGCCTTGATCGAAGCCTCCACCGCCAACGTGGAGGTGAAGTCCGTTGCGCCAGCAATGCGCCGTTCGCGAATCCCGGTTCGTTCGCGAATCCATTGATCGTTCGTGTCGACGATTTTGGCAAGATCGTCGTTGGTCATCACCCCTTCGGGCGCCGCCATTCCCCATCCTGTTATGTGTGCGTAGGGCATTGCTTTCTCCTGCAAAAAACATGAGTCGCGGCATAAATAAATTTGCCGTCACCCAACATCATCGGTTTTTACTCGTAACGACTGATCGCCAGCGTGGCGTTATGCCCCCCGAACCCAAACGAATTGGATAAGGCATGTTTCACCGCAACGCCGCGCGCTTGGTTGGGAACGTAATCCAAATCGCACTCCGGGTCTGGCGTGCTGTAATTGATCGTCGGAGGCAACATCGACTCGCGGATCGCCTGAATTGTAAAGATCGCTTCCACCGCTCCCGAAGCGCCCAGCAAATGCCCGGTCATCGATTTTGTAGACGAGACCGGTATCGCGTACGCCTGTTCGCCAAAAACACTCTTGATGGCGGCGGTCTCGCTCTTATCGTTCAACGTGGTGGACGTGCCATGCGCGTTGATGTAGTGAATATCCGTCAGGGAAAGTTCCGCATTTTCGAGCGCCAACTTCATGGAAATTGCGGCGCCTGCGCCATTCTCCGCCGGCGCCGAGATATGGTGCGCATCGTCGGTTGTTCCGTAGCCGGAGATTTCACAGAGAATGGTCGCCCCGCGCGCTTTGGCATATTCGACCTCTTCCAGGATCAACATGCCCGCGCCCTCCCCCATCAGAAAACCATCGCGCGTCTTGTCGAACGGGCGGGAGGCGGTAAGCGGGTCGTCGTTTCGGGTGGATAACGCGCCCATCACGTTCATGCCGGCAATGGTGATTGGCGCCAGCGCCGCTTCGGACGCGCCCGCGATCATCACATCCGCCGCGCCGCGCCGAATCATTTCCACGGCTTCGCCGATGGCGTTGTTTCCAGACGCGCAGGCAGTGGCAAGCGACATATTCGGCCCGCGCGCGCCGACGCGAATGGCAAGCATCCCCGCCGCGCTATCCGAGATCATCATCGGGATCAGAAACGGGCTGACGCGGTCCGCGCCGCGTTCGCGCAGAATATCAGCCTGCTCCATCATCGTGCCAACCCCGCCGATTCCCGTCCCGATAAGCACGCCAATCCGGTCTCGATTTGAATCGTCGATCTTCAACCCCGCCTGATCAAGCGCCTGAGCGGCAGCCACCATGGCAAACTGCGTAAAGCGATCCATCTTGCGAGCCTCGCGCGCGCCAAATTCAGCGACCGCATCAAACCCTTTTACCTCTGCCGCGAACCGCGTCTTATGCTTGCTGGAATCAAAACGAGTGATCGCGCCCGCGCCCGATTTCCCGGCGAGCAAAGCGGACCAGGTTTCTTCCACAGTATTCCCCACAGGGCTGATACAGCCCATCCCCGTGACGACAACGCGTTTCCTCATTTAGTTTCTCCTTCGCCGGATTGCCTCCACGTTTCAGAAGGCATGCGCATTACAACACGCACCCGCTCAATTAGACACGTTCCCCACGCAGGGTCTGCACGGTCTTCCACGCCTGTTGCAAGTGCAACCGGTCATGATCTGCCATAAAACCCAACACTTCACCGAAGTTCGTCGGTCCAAAAATAGCATGACGCGCCGGGCGCGACCACAGTTCCTCCGGCAGAGATTTCACACGCGCCAACAACTCCACGCGCGCGTCCGCAAATTCGACGCCCGCCGCGCAGGCATTCTCCAACAAGTAATCGCGTTCGCTCGCCCATACGCTCGTTTCCGGCCGTGGAATAAACGCATCGGCTTTTTCCAGCATCAATTCAAGTTGCAGGGCGTGCACCTCGCGCTCGGTATCGCGCAAATGACAGGCAATCTCATTCATTGCCCAATCGCCGCGCGCCTGTTCGCGTTTCAAGTCATCCTCACGCAACAAGCCGAGAAAATGATTCAAGACCGCCGGTGTAGATTCCAGAATTCCCAACACCGCATCGCGGGATTTGAACGACGGCTCAAGCGCAGACCGTTCGCTGGATTCCAGCCAGAGACGCGCGTCACTCAACCGTCCTCGGCCCGCCTCGACACCCGGTGTGGAACCTGCTTCGCCTTCGATGAAAAATGTCTTCAACCCCAGCCGGTGCGCGGAGACAATATCGCGCGAGGGGTCGTTGCCCACCATGAGAATTGGTCCATCCGGCCAGCCCATGCGTCCCAACACCTCGGCATAATAGGCCGGGTGCGATTTGCTGAAATGAAAATCCTCGAAGGCCGAAACCAGTTGGAAACGCTCGGGGTCCAGACCAGCCCAGCGCAGACGCTGATGCGTTGCTTTGAGCGGGAACAACGGGTCGGTTGCGATCGCAACATGCACAGCGAAAGCCGCCGCCCAGTCCACAAACTCGGTTACGCCGGGCATCGGCGAAGTATGCGGTTGAAGCGATGGAAAGATCCTTTCGTAAAAATCCTCCAGAACCTCGCGCAAGTCGCTTGCGGGAATTCCCAGGGCGGGATAAAAATACAATTCAAAGACCTCGCGCAAACTTTTGCGCGGGTCTTCATTTTCGTTCATGCGGTTTACCCCGTTCATTAACGCCCGCAAAAGTTTATCGGATGGGACGTGACCGCACACGTGATCAGCCAATGCCTGAAAATAGGCGGGCATGAACGCCGGCAGGTTTGTGTTGAGCAGGGTATCGTCTAGGTCGAGCAACAGAGTCAATGACATGGAGTTTTTCAAGGTTGATCCCCCGTAAATCTCAGGGTTTGATTTCAAATTTGAACGGCAACGTGTGACATTCCCCGCACCCCACTTGCGGCTCTGGCGCTTGTTTCCGTGATTTCTCGCAATAGGCTGAAACCTGCACCCGGCGCATAAACGCCGCCGAAAGGGGACGCCCAACTTTTGCCGTAAGCTTCATATATTCGCAGGCGTTTGCCCGCGAAATTTCCGGCACAGGGCAAAATTTACACAAGTCGCGCGACCACATCTGTCCGGCAGACTTCAGCAGCCGGCATTCCTCCACGTTTCGACCACGGAAGTAATCGCTATAAAAATGCGGGCATTCTGCGCCAAAAGGTGTCTTCATGCTTGGTAGTATAGGCTCGAAATCTAAATAAACGATGAGCGAGCAGGCAGGATACTTACCTCAGCCGCTCGCTCACGTTGATGGCTTTTTCAGGAAGGGCTACACGCGGGTGGTGTACTCGCCGGTCTCGGTATTAACTCGAATCACATCGCCCACTTTCACAAATTGAGGGCACTGCACTTCAAGCCCTGTTTCTGTCTTGACTTTCTTCGTCACACCGGTAGCGGTGTCGCCCCTAATGGCGGTTTCGGCTTCGATCACTTTCAAATCCACTGTGGAGGGGAATTCCACATCGAGTGGGGCATCGTTGTAAAACGTGAGTTTCACTTCCATGCCTTCTTTGAGGTAGAGCGCGGTCTCGCCGAGCATCTTGGCGCTGACGGCGGGTTGCTCAAACGTTGTGTTATCCATGAAATGATAGAACTCGCCGTCGTTATATAAATAAGAGACGTTGTGAAAATCGAGCCTCACATCCTGCACCGATAAGCCGGAGTTGAAAGTCCGCTCGATGTTCGCGCCCGTGAGCAGATTCCGCGCTTTAATGCGGATATTGGCATTGCCGCGCCCCGTTTTATTGTGGCTGTAGTCCAGCACTTTGTAGAGTCCGCCATCCAATTCGAAGGTGACTCCTTTGCGTAATTCGTTGACGTCGATCATGCGCGCACTTTCCTTTTAGGGTTTGAAATTCTTTAGAAGCGGCGGGATTATACTACAAGAAAAAAGCGGAAATCAGTGACTCGTTTCCGATTCGGGGTTATCTTGCAATAACTGAACGGCATGAGGCAGGGCCGGGATCACGGCTTCCAAATTTTCCACCGCGCCTTTTGGGCTGCCGGGCAGGTTGATGATGACGCTCCGCTTGCGGATGCCGGCAACAGAGCGCGAGAGCATGGCATGTGGAGTGCTTTTGAGCGAGGCGGCGCGCATGGCTTCGGCAAGACCGGGCGCTTCTCGTTCGATGACCGCGCGCGTGGCTTCGGGCGTCACATCGCGCGGGGCAAAGCCGCTTCCGCCGGTGGTGAGGATCACGTCGAACTCGCCGGAGTCTGCCCATTGGGCGAGGGTCTCACGAATGGAGGATTCTTCGTCGGGGAGGATTAACTGCCTACGGGCGAGCCAGCCCTCCCCGTCGATACGACGCGCCAGCGCTGGACCGGACGAATCTTCGCGTTCGCCGCGCGCGGACCGGTCGGAGAGAGTCAGGATCCCAAATCGAAGCGTCATGCGCCGTTTTTCTTGATCAGGGTGAGCAAGTCGTCTGGCATGAATGGCTTGAGCAGAAAGTCGTTTGCCCCGTGTTTCAGGCACTCATCTTTCATGTTCAGCCCGGAGGTCATTATGATGCGGAGGTCGGCAAGCGTATCATGCCTGCGGATCGCCTCCACAATTTCGATGCCGCTATGCTGTCCGAGATGCACGTCCATCAAAAGCACATCGGGCATTTCGCGCATTGCCAGCGCGGGCACATCGGAATCGACATCGGCAGTGACCACTTCAAAGCCTTCCATTTTCAGAAGCGTTTGAAGGAGCGACACCATGGTGTGATCATCTTCGGCGAGGAGAATTTTTGACATGTTGTTTTACTTTACCATTTTTGCGGCTTTTAATTGCCGAAGTTGTTTTTCCGTTTTCCAGGGCAGAGCCGAGCACGTCGTCGACCGTTTCGACATACACAAACTTCATGGTGTCTTTGATCTCGTCCGGCACATCTTCCACATCCTGCTCGTTATACTTCGGCAAAATGATCGTCCGCAGACCGTTGCGATGCGCGGCAAGCACTTTTTCTTTGACGCCGCCGATCGGCAGAACCTGCCCGCGCAGGGTGATCTCGCCGGTCATCCCGACGTTCGGTTTGACCTTGCGCCCCGACGCCAACGACACCAGCGCGGTCGCCATCGTGACTCCGGCGGAGGGACCGTCTTTGGGCGTGGCGCCGGAGGGGATATGCATGTGGATATCCGACTTGTTGAAGAATTCATCGTCCAAGCCCAGCGCGCTCGCGCGGGAACGCACGTACGATAAAGCCGCCCGCGCCGACTCATTCATCACGTTGCCAATGGAGCCGGTCACTTGAAAGCCTTTGCCGCCGGGCATGCTCGTCGCTTCGACGAACAGCACATCGCCGCCGTACGGAGTCCACGCCAGCCCGGGCACCACGCCCGGGATCGAAATGCGGCGGTTGAGTTCCTCCGTCCCGTGAAAGATCGGATGGTCGAGATATTCCTCGATCAGACTCGGAACGATCTTCACTTTCTTCAGTTTCCCTTCGGCAATGCGCGTGCCAACCTTGCGGCACACCGCGCCGATCTTGCGCTCCAAATTGCGGACGCCCGACTCGCGCGTGTATTCGCGGATGATATTTTGCAAAGCATCGTCGGAAAATGAAATTTCGTTCTCGCGCAAACTGTTCTCGCGGATCTGTCTCGGGATCAAATATCCTTTGGCAATGGCGATCTTTTCTTTTTCGGTATACCCCGAAAGCGAAATGATCTCCATGCGGTCGAGCAACGGACGCGGGATTGTCTCCAGCGTATTGGCGGTGGTCACGAAGAAGACCTGCGAAAGATCGTAGGCAACTTCGAGATAGTTATCGCGGAATTCGCTGTTCTGCTCCGGGTCGAGAACTTCGAGCAGAGCCGAAGCCGGGTCGCCGTGAAAATCGAACGTGAGTTTATCAATTTCATCGAGCATGAAGACCGGGTTGCGCGATTCGATCCGGCGCAGCGATTGCAAGATGCGCCCCGGCATCGCGCCGATGTACGTGCGGCGATGCCCGCGAATCTCGGCTTCGTCGCGCACGCCGCCCAGCGAGGCGCGCACGAACTTGCGCCCCATCGCGCGCGCAATAGATTGACCCAGCGAGGTCTTGCCGACCCCGGGCGGTCCCACAAAGCAAAGGATCACGCCTTCGCGCTCGCGTCGAATCGTATCGTCCGACGGCGTTTTTATTTCATCTTTGCGGTCGAGCCGCAATTTGCGAATGGCAAGAAATTCCAGGATGCGTTCTTTGACGTCTTCAAGTCCGTAATGGTCCTGGTCTAAAATTTTTCGCGCGTGCGCAATTTCAAGATTATCGTCTGTGGCTTTCGCCCACGGGATCGCCACCAGCCAATCGAGATACGTGCGGATGACTCCGTATTCCGCCGCGGCAGTCGGCAGACGCGACAAACGTTCCAACTCACGGGACGCCTGCTTCGCCGCCTCCTCGGGCATTTTCGCCTCTTCGATCTTTTTGCGAAACTCATCCACTTCGGCGGCTTGTTCGTCTTTTTCGCCCAATTCTTTTTGAATGGCTTTCATTTGCTCGCGCAGGAAGTAATCGCGTTGAACTTTTTCGATCTCGCCGCGCGCCTCGTTTTGAATCTTTTGCCCCAGCGAAAGCACTTCGGCTTCGCGCACCAACAAGCCGACCAATTTTTTCAATTTCTCGGCAACCGAATCAATCTCGAGGATTTCTTGCGCGTCTTTCAATTCCATGCGCTGAAAGTTAGCGATCGTGTATGCGGTTTGCAGGGGGTCTTCCACAGAGGTGATCGAACCTGCCAACTCCTCCGGGAAAGAGGGGATCATTTGGGTGATCTGTTGGAATTGGTCGCGGGCATTACGCGCCAGCGCGTCGATCTCCAACCCTTGTTCCACATGCTCGGGGGCAAGTTCAATACGCGCCTTGAGATAAGGCTCCTCTTGCACAAATTCGCCAAGTCGAAAACGAGCCATCCCCTGCACCAGCAAGCGGATCGTCCCATCGGGGGCGCGCAAAAGCCGATGGACTGTGGCAATCGTCCCGATCCGGTATAGATCCGCTGGCGAGGGGGTTTCCAACTCGGGGTTGGTGGCCGCCACAAGTCCAACCAGTTTATCCCCGCCTACCACTTCATCGACCAAGCGAATCGAGCGCGGCTGACCGACCGTCAATGGAACTGCCGTATTCGGGTAGACCACCACGCCGCGCAATGGCAAAATAGGAAGCACATCCGGGAATTGCCCCCGCTCAGAAACCTCGACGGGTTCATCTTTGTTGCCGCCCTCTTTTTTCGGCGAGCGCGAAAACAGCGATGGCATGATCATGGAAAGCAATTCATCGTCCGTATCGCCGATCCACGTATAGAGTTCGTTGAAGTTGGAGTTCCAGCGCGAGGCAGGCATGATGTTATTCATCCGCCTTGTTGTATGGTTGATGTTTTGTTTTTGGGAGGATAATCGTAAGCAAGCCGTCTTTATATTCCGCCGACGCCGACTCCATATTCACCGGAACGATGAGTTCCACGTCGATCTCAAATTTTCCTGAAAGGATTTCCATCTGATGATAGGCTCGGCGCCCGGCCGGATCGGGGCGAACGCCTTCGATTCGCAACAATCGATTTTCCGCCGCCACGGTGAAGTCTTCATCGCGCATCCCCGCAATTTCAACCTTCACGATGAAGTCGTCTTCTGTCTCGTACACATCGGTGGGCGGATGCCACACGCTCGAGCGCACCTGCCAGTGAATGGCATGCAGGATGTCTCGGCGAACTTCGATGGTGGAGGGATAGGATTTACGAACAATCGTGGTCATGGCGCACTCCTTGCCGGAACCGGCAGTAACCGCTGAATATCATGTTTGGAGGCGCCCCCGGAGGGAATCGAACCCGCAACCGACAGCTTAGAAGGCTGGCGCTCTGTCCATTGAGCTACGGGGGCGTTGTAACTCTATTGTATTACGTCGCGCTCAAGGATGCAAATCACGCCAAGCGGTTCCCCTGAGAGACTGTTTCCTACATCACCCTTTAGAACACGGGCGCCATGGATTTCACTGATGCTCACGAAAAAACCGTGATCCAAACCTTCATCCGTGGTGTCCCCGTGAAATCCGCGCACAAAAAGACGGTGAAACTGAGACAAAGATCAGGACGCGGACGGACGGATGCCTTTATACACGCGCGGGCCAGCGAGGGTTCGCAAGATCGTTTCAGGCGGGCGGTTTAACCGCGCGCCTAAATCCTTGGAAGACATCGGTATGTTGCCGTTCGTCAGAAACAGGCGGAACACCGCCTCCACGAGAGCCGTCTGTTCGGTGAGAAAGTCCGGCTGTTTGACACAGTGCGACATCAAAGCGTTCTGGACGCCTTCCACCTGCTTCACTTCGGCGGTAATCGGGTCCACCCAGTCGATGACTTGACCCTCTTCCACATCCATAAAGGCTTCACGATGCTCGGCGCAAAGCAAAGACCGCAGGTATACATGCCAGTCGCGCTCGTTTTTCTTCCACCACTCGAAATCGATATGGAACGGGGTTTCTGCTGTCGGCTTAACAAGGCTGAACCGTTTTGCTTCGGTCATGCTATTCTCCCTCGCTCATCCGGAAATGCAGGTCGCCAACGTGAACGAACTCAGGTTTACTCGCCAACAAAGCCAGCAAGGGAGCGGGCGGCGTTCGGCGGACAATATTCACCGCAGAATACAACTCTTGCGCATGCACATGCCCTTGCGGGGTTAATTTGGAAAGCTCGCGAGTCAAATCCGCAACCAGTTTTTCAAAAGAACGCCTTGAATCCTGCTTCCACAATGTATCCACCGCGTCGAACGAAGGGATGGCGAACGCCATGCGTTCATTGAATTCGGCAGAGACGGCTTGTTTCAACATGGCGAAAACGATGCCCCCATCCGCGCCGACGATGGCTGTGCGCATCCAATCTTTGGTGGCGCGATACGTCCGCGCTTCGATGACGACTTCGCCGGGCGCATCGCCTCGGCGGATTCGCACGAGACTGCCCGGTATCAGCCCATTGGCTTTGTACCACTCGCGCAGACCGAAGACATAGCGATTCTCACGCACGACCCACGCGGGGATTCTCTGACGCGTCTTCCCATCAACCAGCGTAAACCGAACCCGGGGAGTCTCGTATGCGGTTGGGAAAAACGATCGAACGCGCGCCGAGACGGGCAAAGTCCCGGCCCGGAGATGAGGGTAGATGAGCGCGATCGAAACTTCCTTGAGGTGAGAATCGGGTTTTTCCTCCACCTCACTTAACTCATCGTCCAGTTGCGCTTCCAGATCGAGCATTTGTTGATCGAGCAAAGCGCGATCATGCTCGACGGGATGATATTGCAAGAACGCCGGCGTGTTACGCACTTCTTCGGGTTCCAAGCGTTTGAGGAACCACAACACTTCACCGGCGGGACCCACTTCGTCGAAGCGGCCGTCTTCTTGCAACGCAAGATTGAGAGAGAATTCAGCCAATTTGGGATTCACGCCGTCCGGCAAAGCAACATCCTTGAGAAGCGCGGAGGCGGGCAGCGGTTCGCCACCGGACATATCCAGCACGGCTTCCGCCAGATTGAGGTTGCCCTCGTTCACATCCACCAGCAAGGCGCGGGGGAACCACCTGCCCGCAATTCGGATCAACTGGTCGTCGTCGCCGAATGCCGCCTCAAGTTTCCCCTCGATCTCGCTTCCATGTTCTTGCATGATCGCATCGGGTTCAAAGCCTTCGTTCTCAACCGTGACGGGCTTATCGTTCAACAAATGAGTTGGCAGATTCGACGCAAACATACGACGGGCGCCATCGTCGAAGTCTACAGTGAGGACGTTAAACCCGCTTCTTTCTGGATGTATGCCGGCTCGCACCTCGGAGACTTTCCCATGCTTCCATGCCAGCGCGGGGAAGACGAGCGCCTCGCCCACCTGATGAGAATCTTTCGGGAAGTAGACCTTTCCGCTCCCCTCTTGTTGTTTGCGGACCGCGGCGCGTTCAGCGCGGTTGCGCTCGTGGATCAACACCAGCGCGAGTTCGCGCGCGGTGAGAGGGGTCTCGTGTTCAAATAAATAGTTGTGCAGGAATTCAACGTCTTGCCGGGTGATCTGAATTTCAGCCCATGTATCGAGGGATTCGAGTAAGTTGCTTACCATACCATGCCTTGAGGAATTTTTTTCGGCGCAAATCGTTTTCGCCGGGCAGTATTATACCGTACCTTAAGTGAAGATGTATAATTTCGCCATGAATTTTACGCTGGCGCAGGCATTGCGCGTTGACGAATCGAATTGCATCGCATGTGTCGGGTCGGGCGGAAAGACGACCGCGCTGTTTCAACTGGCGAGGCAATGGAAGCCGCCGGTGATCGTCACTGCCACGTCGCATTTGGGGGCGTGGCAGATTCCGCTTGCAGACAGGCACATTGTTGCGACCTCTCAAAGCGATTTGGTGAATCTCAAAAAAGATTTAGACGGGGTCATGTTGATTACAGGCGAAGCAAAGGACGACAAATTTCAACCTGTGAACCATGAAATTATTGAATCGCTTCGTGAATTATGCTTGCAACATTCCATTCCGCTCCTGATCGAGGCGGATGGCTCGCGGCAAAGACTGTTGAAAGGCTGGGCGGAGCATGAGCCTCCCATCCCTGATTTTGTTGAGCATGTTGTGACTGTTGTCGGGTTATCAGGCTTAGGCAAGCCATTGACCGAGGAATATATCCATCGTCCAGAAATATTTGCAGAATTAAGCGACACAGAAGTTGGACAGATCATCGAATCGAATTCATTGACTCGCGCCCTCTTGCATGACAAAAGTAGTTTGAAAAATACTCCCGCCCATGCGCGGCGGACTGTTTTATTCAATCAGGCAGATACTCCCGAACTGCAAGCCAGCGCAAGGGCAATGACCAAGATGTTGCTTTCTAAATATCACTCCGTTGTCATTGCAAGTCTGGAGCAGGGAAAAATCTTCGCGGCGCACGAGCCTGTCGCGGGGATCATTCTCGCGGCGGGAGAATCTTCGAGATACGGCGAGCCGAAACAATTATTGGATTGGAAAGGCGAGCCGTTCGTGCGCGCGGTGGCGAAGAGAGCGCTCGAGGCGGGGCTTTCACCGCTGGTTGTTGTCACAGGCGCAAACGCGGAACAAGTTGAATCGGCGGTGAAAGATTTGGCTGTGAAGATCGTCAGGAACAACGAATGGAAAAGCGGGCAGGCGAGTTCGATTCGGGCGGGGATTCTCTCCCTCACACCCCCTCCCAGCCTCCCCCAAATACGACATGGAAATTTTGATCATCGGGAATCATCTCATGTCGGATTTGGGGGAGGTGCCCGAGCGGAGCGAGTGGCAGAGGGGGTCGGTTCCGCAATCTTCCTGCTCGTTGACCAGCCGCAGATCACGACATCCATTTTGCAGGCGTTGACCGAGAAACACGCGGAAGGTTTGTACCCCATCGTCGCGCCGATGGTGATGGATCGCCGCGCGAATCCCGTGCTGTTTGACCGCAGAACATTCGCCGACTTATTGACTCTCGAAGGCGACACGGGCGGACGCGCTATTTTCCATAAACACAAAGTGGAATATCTCCCCTGGCATGATGACCGTCTCTTGCTTGACGTGGACACGCCCGAACATTATCAACGCTTGTTAGCAGATGAGACGTTATGATCTCAGCGATCATCCTCGCCGCGGGCGAATCGAAGCGGATGGGTCAGCCGAAAATGTTGTTGAAGTGGGGAAAGACGACTGTGCTTGAACATGTCATCTCAGTTTTTGCAAATGCGGGAGTCGAAGATATTGTTGTAGTGACGGGGGCGGCAAGGGATGAAGTTGAGAAGATCGTTGCAGTCGCGCAGACGAGTTGTCCAGCGCGCAGTGTATTCAACGAGGGATTTGTTGAGGGCGAAATGTTATCGTCGATTCAATGTGGGCTTCGTGACTTGGCGGAGAAAGATTCAAGCGCGGCATTGATCGCGCTGGGCGACCAGCCTCAAGTCCGCGAGGGAAGCGTGTGGAGGGTGTGCGAAATGTTCAAGGAAACTGGGAATCCGCTGGTGGTTCCGAGTTATCACATGCGGAGGGGACATCCGTGGCTGGTGGATGAATCGTTGTGGGGCGAGATGCTTGCCATGCGCGCGCCGCAAACGCCGAGGGATTTTTTGAACGCGCGCGCGGATCAAATCAAGTATGTTGAGGTTGACGATGAGGGAATTCTTGCCGATCTGGATACGCCCGAACAATATCGAACGCACAAACCGTAGAATTTTATTTCAAGCGCAAGATATATAAGTTCGTTTCGCGTCGTTGAAACCCCATGCGTTGATACAACAAATTTGCCGCTTCGCGTTTTGGGTTCGAGGTCAATGAGATATTGTCCGCCCCCGCCTCGCGCGCCAACTCGATCGCGCGGGTCATCATCGCTTTGGCAATTCCCTTGTTGCGATGATGTTCATCCACAACAACATCTTCGATGACGGCTCGCGCCCCTGTGGGAACGCGATAGATGATCAAAGTCAAAATCCCCGCAATTTCATGGCTTTCATTGGATGGACGCGCGACCAACAGCGATGTGACGGGAGTATTGAGGATGGCTGTTAATTCATCTCGGGTTGGGGGAATTTTTTCGGGCGCTAACTGGAGAATCAAACGGGAGGATGCCGTAAGGAGTTCGTCGGAAACTTCAGTGACCTTTTCGATCAACATCGTTTTATGCGGTCTTCGGCGTCCCAAACTTGGGGAAGAAACTCAACAGCGCGTAATATGCCACATACACAAACGACGCGGGCGCGACCCATTCAGGCACGTTGGGGTATTGCAGAAGCGCCCAAACGCCCAGCCCGGCATACAGATAGGTGAAGCCGAGCGTGAAGCGGCGCAGACGGGTGTTGCGGGAGGGATAAAGATATTTGACAGGCACAAAGACCAGAATGTTGCACAAGACAAGCAACGCAAGATTGACCCAGGGATTCAACCCCAACAGCATCATGTAGACGACGAGAAAATTCCACACCGACGGAAAGCCTTTGAAGAAGTACGTGTTGCTGTCGGACTTCGCGTCGGTCTGCGTGAATTGATACGCGGAGGTGAGCAGAATCGAAATCGCCGCCGCCATCGCAAAGCCTGCGGGCATCAAACCATCCACGCGGATCAACAACAACGCCGCGACAACGACATAATTCAAATAATCAATGATGTTGTCCATCAAGCCGCCGTCCACGCCCTGGGCATATTCCTTCACGTGAAATAAACGCGCCAACATGCCGTCGAACCCGTCCACGAGCATGGCGATGACGATGTACACGATGGCAAGTTTGAAATTCGATTCCCAGATCGCAAGCAGGGTTAGGAATCCCCACACCGCGCCCGTCGCCGTGAATAAATGAACGCTCCATGCCAAAGTTTTGCGAAGCCAAAGCGGAAGTCTCTCGAACATGCGTCACCTCAAAGAAATTAGATTGCATCCATACGTTCAAACCGCAGTTGCACTGCGTCTCGAACGCGATCTTGGCGCAATTATAAAAGAAAAGGCACGTCTTTCAACGCGCCTTTCAAAATTATTTTTCGTGGTGCGGGATGCCATCCCGCAACGCCGCAACGAGCGGGATCACATCCCGCTCCACGACAAGCCTTATTTTTTCACCAGCCCAACCTTGACCGTCTCGCCGTCGAACGAGTCATCCACACTGGATGCGCCGCTGGGCGGACTCGCAAACTGGAGACTCGACGTGAGCGTTTCGGCGGTGATGTACTCCTTGTGCGCCTCGATCGCGGACCGTAAGCCTGCGGAGGCTTCGACGAACAGTTCGATCCTGTCAGCCACGTCCAAGTCCGCGCTCTTGCGGAGGTCTTGCACGCGCCGCACAAATTCGCGCGCGAGACCTTCCTGTACGAGTTCGGGAGTCAACTCGGTGACGAGCGCGGCGACATACGCGCCATCTTCGGCAACCGCGAATCCTTCCTTCGCCTGCGCCTTGACATCCACCTCTTCAGACAAAATTTCGTAGTTGACTCCTTCAACGCTCACTTTCAACGCTTCGCCAGACATCAGCGTCTTCGCAACTTCTTCCGCATTCAAGGCAAGGATCGCCTTTTGGAGCGCGGGGAATTTGTTGCCGTATTTTTGTCCCAATTGCTTGGGCAACGGCTTGACCGTATGCGATACGGCTTCAGTCGAGGCGTCCAGCAAGCGGACTTTTTTCACGTTCAACTCGTCCACGAACAGGTCGGCATAGTTTTCGACGGCTTTGCGTTCGTTCGCATTTCCGACAGAGAACGCGGCTTCGGCAAGCGGCTGACGGACTTTGCGATTCGCTTTCTGCCGCGCGGAATGTCCGAGCGAGACGAGTTTCATCACGGTCGCCATGTCATGGTTCAGCGACTCGTCTATCATCTCAGGCATCACTTGGGGCCACTCGGCAAGATGCACCGACTCAGGCGCGGACTCATCCACAGAGCGGACGAGGTTTTGGTACAGCTCGTCGGCGAGAAAAGGCATCGCGGGCGCGACCAGCTTCGAGAGGGTGACAAGAGCCGTGTACAACGTCGAGTAAGCGGCTTGCTTGTCGGAGTCCGATTCCGATTTCCAGAAGCGGCGGCGCGAACGTCGCAGATACCACGTAGACAATTTCTCGACGAACGCCTCGACGGGACGCGTCGCGTTGGTCACATCATATTTTTCGTACGCCTCCGTCACATCGCGGACGAGCACATTCAATTCAGATAACAGCCAGCGATCCAAGTCGCTTGTTGCGATTGGCATGGTCGTTACGGTGGGTTTATCGAGATTCGCATACGTCACGAAGAACGAGTAGACGTTCCACAACGTTAGCGTGAAGTTGCGGATGACCTCGCCCACCAAATCGGAAGAGAAGCGTCGCTCTTGCCCTGGCGGAGTTGCCGTGTAAAGATACCAGCGGAACGCGTCGGCGCCGTGAACGCTCAGCACGTCCCATGGCGCAACGATATTGCCCTTGCTCTTCGACATCTTCTGCCCGTCGCCATCGAGGATCAAGCCGAGACACAAAACATTCTTGAACGAAACTTTGTCGAATAGCAGTGTGCTGATAGCGTGAAGCGAATAGAACCAGCCGCGCGTTTGGTCAACGGCTTCGCAGATGTAATCAGCGGGGAACTGCGACTCGAATTTATCTTTATTCTCGAACGGATAGTGCCACTGCGCGACGGGCATCGAACCCGAATCGAACCACACGTCAATGAGATCGGGGACGCGGCTCATTTGCTTGCCGCATTGTGCGCAATCCCAATGGACTTGATCCACGTACGGACGATGCAGATCGAGTTCGCTGAGATCGCGTCCCGCTTTTTCAGAGAGTTCCTTCACCGAGCCAACGCCTTCGCGATGCTTGTTCTCACATTCCCAGATCGGAAGCGGCGTGCCCCAATAACGCTCACGGCTCAACGCCCAATCAATGTTATTGGAGAGCCAATTGCCGAACCGTCCCTCACGCGTGTGTTCGGGAACCCAATTGATGGTGTTGTTCAAGCCGACAAGTTTCTCGCGGAACGCGCTTGTGCGGATGTACCACGACTCGCGCGCGTAATACAACAGCGGAGTTCCGCATCGCCAGCAGAACGGATAGGTGTGTTTGTACTCACCCGCCTTGAACAACAGTCCGCGCGCGCGCAGGTCTTCGGTGATCATTGGGTCAGCGTCTTTGACGAACACTCCGCGCCATGGCGTCACCTCGGAGACGAATGTCCCGTCGGGGAGAACGGTCATCAACACGGGCAAGTTGTGTTGCTTCGACATTTCCATGTCTTCCTGACCGAACGCGGGCGCGATGTGAACCAAGCCTGTGCCGTCTTCTGTCGTGACGAAATCTCCCAACACGACGTAATGTGCGGGCTTGTCGGGCGGCAGGAACGTGAACAGTGGATGATATTTCACGTCCTTCAACTTTTTGCCTTTGAACGTTTCAACGACCTTCACTTCTTCGTCACCGAACACTTTTTGCACGAGCGACTTCACGAGGATCAACTTTTCTTTTTTGCCATCGTTATCGCGTTCGACAGTCACGTACTCTTCTTCGGGATGCGCGGCAACAGCGACGTTGGACGGCAACGTCCACGGGGTTGTTGTCCACACGAGCAGTGATGTGTCGGGCTTATCCACCAGCGGCATGCGCACAAAGACCGAAGGGTCGATCGCGTCGTCGTAGCCGAGGGCAACCTCATGGTCCGAAAGAGGCGTGCCACAACGCGGGCAATACGGCACAACTTTGTAGCCCTTGTACAGCAGGTCTTTGTCCCAGAAATTTTTCAATATCCACCACACCGACTCGATGTAGTCGTTGGTGTAGGTCACGTAGGCATCTTCAAGGTCAACCCAGAACGCGATGCGGTCGGTGAGTTTCTCCCAATCCTGGATGTACGTGAACACGGATTTTTTGCACAGCTCGTTGAATTTATCGATCCCGTATTCTTCGATCTGTTGTTTGTTTTTGAAGCCGAGTTGTTTCTCCACTTCGATTTCGACGGGCAGACCGTGCGTGTCCCAGCCGCCGCGCCGCGAGACGTGAAATCCGCGCATGATCTTGTAGCGCGGGAACATATCTTTGAACGCGCGCGCCAACACATGATGCACGCCAGGCTTGCCGTTCGCGGTCGGCGGTCCTTCATAAAAAACATACTCAGGCGCGCCTTCGCGTTGTTGCGTCGTCTTTTTGAAAATGTCGCGTTGTTTCCAAAATTTCATCATGGCTTCTTCCATCGAAGTCACGTTGAGTTTGGAGTTGACTGGTTTGAACATAATGATCTCCTCTTTCACCGTCCCGCAGGTTTGAATCGCGCAACAAAGTTTTGAACGAAAACCTGCGGGACGTTTTGCACTTAAAACAAAAACTCTCATCTCTTTCCAGAGACGAGAGTTAAAACTCACGCGGTACCACTCTGATTTCACGCCAAATGCGCGACACTCATCGGCGACAAACATCGCCCTGCTTTGATAACGGAGGGCAACTCCGATTCGCTTACTTCGATTTCAGCAAAATGGCTCCGAGATGATCTTCGATTTGCTCGCTGGTGTGGCTCACACCGCGCCCACACTCGCTGACAGACTCACAAACCTACTCTTCTCTTCACTGCCTTTGATTTGGCAGATTATGCCACAACAATAATTGACCGTCAACAAAATCGTGGGGCGGATTGATAATCCGCCATTTTTATTGGATAATCGCTCTTATGCCGACTCCCCCTCTCAAACTGGATTCGCCGCCTCAGGCTGGCTCGCCCCTAGTCATCAACGCTTCTTTTCTGACGGTCAGCCTGCCTCGCCCTCCTCGGAAGTTTTATCGCCACGGATGGCAATCCTGGTCCCTCGCCGCGTGGACAGAGCCACCCCCCCTCCCCGTTCAACGCCCCGCGATACTCCATCCCCTGCAAACTGATCCGCGCTACGTGAATGAAACGTCGCCGCACAGTTCGTGGATCGGCGCAGTGGAATTAGACGAGAACGATATTTTGCTTGTCGGCGCGTTGGGATTGGAATCGCATGTTCAACTATCGTCAAAAAATTCCGAGTCACAACTCGAGGGCGCTGCCCTGAGCATGTCGAAGGGTTGGTACGAACGCGACGATGGCGAGTGGTTCATCGCGCGCGGAAGCGAAGAATTTGTCTTTGCAAAATACGCCGAAGAATTGGGCAAACGCTTCGGCAAAAAGTCAGACAAGCCCGCGCCGCGCGTCTGGTGTTCGTGGTACAGCCTGTACACCGCCATTGACGAAGCCATCCTCTTCCGCACGTTCGACGAGTTAGGCGACCTGCCCTTCGACGTTCTGCAAGTGGACGACGGCTGGCAAACCTCCATCGGCGATTGGGAGGTGAACGGAAAATTCCCATCAGGCATGAACGCGCTGGCAGAAAAGATTAAGTCCACTGGGCGAAAGGCTGGGCTGTGGCTCGCGCCATTGATCACCGTCGAGTCGTCGCGTTTATTTCGTGAACATCCCGATTGGTTCTTGCGCGATGAAAATGGAAAATTTGCGTCAGCAGGATTCAACTGGGGCGAACAACTATACGCGCTGGATGTCACACATCCTGCCATGCTCGAATGGCTTGCCGCGTTGATGAAACAAGTCCGCGCGTGGGGATTCGATTATCTGAAATTGGATTTTCTCTACGCGGGCGCATTGCCCGGTAAACGATTTGTGGATCTGCCGAGTGAAGAGGCGTATCGCGGAGCATTGAAAGTGATGCGCGAAGCCATGGGCACGGATGCGTATTTCCTCGCGTGCGGCTCACCAGTCCTGCCATCGCTCGGCTTGTGCGACGCGCTCCGCATCGGACCCGATGTTTCCGACAAATGGGAAGACCCGCGCGATGCAACCCTGCTCTATAACTTCACAACACCTGGCGTGAGAAACGCCGTCCGCACAACGGTGAGTCGCTTGTGGCTTCAGCCGTTGATTGCCGTTGATCCTGATGTGGTTTACTTTTCAGGGAAAGAAAATTCGCTTTCAGCAGAACACAAACAGCTTCTTCAAGACCTCGCCTTCATCTGCAACTTCAAAGCGACCTCCGAACTGCCGCAGTGGATATCTCCAGCAGAGCGCGAGTCCCTGCGCGAGTTTCTAACCGCGTCTCCGCAAGTGAAACGCATCAACCGCGCGACCTTCCAAATTGACGACCGCATCGTAGACTTTTCATCCGCTCTAGCATTACCCCCTCCCCCGCGTGGTCTAACCAAACTCCCCGCCTCGTTCATGGGCTGGCTGGGAAATCAACCATTCGCGTTGAATTTATTCCATCGCTTGAACAAGTCGGCTTTCAGGAAGAAGAGGCAGAGGGCGGAAATCGAATCGTAGTAGCAACTCGCTTTCCGCAAACGCGCAATGTTGCAAATTAACCAATAAATCTAGCAACAAACACGATATGGATTGTTGCCATAAAGCCAATCCCGAAGGCGTCGCGTGGCGCCGTGGCGACAGATGACATAAATTAGCAACCTGTGACACCCCTTCGGGGTTGAATGTGGTGATACATCCTTCAATACTATAATCATTTGACCCCTTCGGGGTCTGCGGGTTATTCTCGTATTGCTCGGTTTAATAGCCAATCTGCAATATGTTGCGTTACGAAAACAAATTATCCGTCTTCGCCGCCATGATGAAATCGTTCTTGTGCAAGCCTTTCACAACGTGCGTCCACCACTGAACCATGACTCGTCCCCACTCCAGCACGATCAGCGGATGATGATCCTGCTCTTCGGCAATGGCAGCGACTTTGTTGGTGAAGTCCAATGACTGGGCGTAATTTTTGAATTTGAAAATGCGCTGTAGGCGCGGGATATCATCCCGCTCCACGAGTTGCCATTCGGGGACTTGAGGAAGAAGTTCGGCGATCTCGGCTTCGGTCAGGCTGGGGTCGCCGCCGCGACAGGCGACGCATTTGAGTTCTGCTAATCTCATTCCAACGCCTTCAATAAATAAGCAACTTCATTCACCGAGGGCAAATGCACGCGCAACACTTTCCTCTTCGCTTCGATCAGCGCTTCGTAATCGCCTAATGCCTGCGCGCGGATGAGCGTGCCATACGTCAAGCCTTCGGTTGGAATATCCAAATCTTTTTCAGCATCGGCGGTGACGACGAGGAACAGCGCGTTCTTCGGTCCGCCTTTGTGGAATTGACCTGTGGAATGTTGAAAGCGCGGACCGAATCCAGCGGTCACTGCGTTGCCTGTCTTGGCGCGGATCGCGGCGCGCATCTTTTGTAAAGCGTCGGTCATTTCATCGTTGCGCGGCAGGTAGGCGTTGATCGCAACATAGCCGCCTGCCTTCGCTTTCTTCAAGAACTTGCTCAACACCGCATTCAACGACGCGCCCGTCACGGCGGTCGGCGAAAACACGCTCACGCCGTCTTTCTTCCACGCAGGCTTGCCTTCTTTCAACTTGCCTTTCTTTTGGTAATCGGCAATCATCGCCTTCGTGATCTTCTTGCTCGATTCGACATTCGGCTGATCAAACGCGTTCACGCCAAGGATCGAACATGCGGTGACGGTGGCGATTTCCCAGCGGAAAATTTCAGCGCCGATGTCGTAGTAATTAGTAATCGGTAATTGGATGACAGGATGACCTGCGTTGCGAAGTTTCGTCATGGCATCATCGTGTTCGCCTGTTTGACGCAGGTACACAAAAATTCTATCGTCGCCATACTCTTTCACATCGCCAATCGGTTCGAGCGGCACAGGCAGGATGCCCTTGCCATTCTTGCCGCTGGACTCGGCGATGATCTGCTCGATCCAATTTGCAAACGGCGACAAAGCCGCGTCAGCCACGACGGTCAACTTGTCTCGCCCGTGGAGAGCGGATTCGCCAATGACGGCTCCCAGCGCCATGCCAGGGTTGCGCGCGGCAGGGTCGTGTTCGTCGCATTGAGAGCGCATCCAATCGGCGCGGTCGAGGAGGTGATTCAAATCCACTCCGAGCAACGCGGCAGGGACGAGTCCGAAGTCGGTCAGCGCGGAGTAGCGCCCGCCGACGAATTCATCGGCGAGGAAAACTTTTCTGAACGCGTTTTTTCGCGCTAATGTTCCGAGCGAGGTATTGGGATCGGTTGTGGCAACGAAGTGCGAGCCGTCTTTCTTGCTCAACTTCCAGAAGTAATGGAAGTTTGCCATCACCTCTGCCGTGCCGCCTGATTTGCTGGCAACGATGTAGAGAGTCTTTTCGGGAAGATAATTCTTCGCGGCTTCAGCCACTTGCGCGGGGTCGGTGGAATCTAAAATGCCGACTGAAAGCGAAGGCTTCTCTCCATGCGCAGTAAACAACAGGCTCAACACTTCTGCAGTGAGCGACGAGCCGCCCATGCCGATGACCAACGCTCGATCCATGCCTGCGCTGCGAACTTCTTTGGCGAAATCTTGATATTCTTTTATTTTCTTGCGAGCCTTGTCGGTTGAGTCCAGCCAGCCCATGCGGATGGTGACTTCGTGTTGACCAGCCTTGTCTTTCGCGGGAGCCCAAAGAGTGGGATCATGCTTCCACAGGCGGGCGGGAGCCGAATCAGCCTCCAGTTGCGATAAACGCTGCGCGACTGAATCGGTTAGAGGTCCGAGAGAAGAGGCGGCGTTCTTCCTCCGCTCTTCAATGGTTGCAAGCAAATGCGTGATCGCCTCATCGAAGGCTTTGACTCCTTCGTCTTCCAATTCTTTCGTCACGACATCCATCGAGATGCCGCGCGCTTCGAGTTGGGCGATGTCGTTCTGCGCCTCGTCCACGCCGCGCATGAGCGTGAGCGCCGCCGTGCCGTGATCTTTGAAGGCGTCGAGCGTGGCGGGCGGAATGGTGTTGACCGTTTCGGGACCGATGAGGTTGTCCACGTAATACGTGTCGGGATAGGCGGGATTTTTCGTGCTAGTGCTCGCCCACAACGGACGTTGCACGCGCGCGCCTTTGTACTTGAGTTTTTCCCAGCGAGAGCCAGCGAATGTTTTGTGATATTCATCGTAAGCAAGTTTTGCATTTGCGATCGCGGCTTTACCTTTGAGCGGGGAGCCTTCGGGAAGTTGCGGATCAACTTTCGTGTCCACGCGTGAAACAAAAAACGACGCGACCGACGCGATGTGATCAATGGATTGTTTCGCATTGACGCGGTCTTCGAGTCCGCTGAGGTAGGCGTCCATCACTTCGGCGTAACGTTTGAGTGAGAAGATCAACGTGATGTTGATATTGATCCCCGCGGCGATGGATTTCCGAATCGCGGGGATACCTTCTTTGGTAGCGGGGATTTTCACCATGAGATTCTTACGCGCCACTCGCGCCCACAATTGCTGTGCCTGCGCGATGGTCTTTTCGGTGTCGTACGCAAGATCGGGCGTGACCTCGATGCTGACGTAGCCGTCGCCGCCGTTGGATTCTTCATACAACGGCAGGAACGCGTCGCACGCGGCTTTGATATCTTCGATGACGAGTTGCCAAAAGATCTTCTTCGTGTCCCAGCCCGCCCACGCGAGCGGAGTAAGCGCGGAGTCGTAATCGGTTGATTTGGCAATGGCGTTGTTGAAAATGCTCGGGTTCGACGTGACGCCGCGAATGTCGCCGCGTTCGATCATCGCTTTGAATTCGCCGTTTTCCAGAATTTTGCGCTGGATGTTGTCGTACCAGAGGGATTGTCCGAGGGATGTGAGTTTAGTAATAGGGCTCATGGTCACTTCTCTTTGTTGTATTCTTCAAGTTTTTGTAAGCCAAAATAAATGACAAACAATATAACAATAAATATAAGTCCGCCAACCAATTTTCCATCGTACTCCAGTTTAAAATACCCTTTCAAGATATATGTCGCCGCAAGCGTGATAACGATTGATGGAATAGCCGCATACTTCAGAGCCTTGTTTGTTCGGTTTACGTCCGCAACGTATTTCCCTGTTGATCGAACCTTTTGCCCTTCAAGAACTGGCGCAAATATTTCTACGAATTCCTGTGCATTTGTCATATCATCTAAAGGGATGCCTTTATTTCCAAACATAAATGCAGCACCTGTAAAGTCTGTAAAATTTTCATAGTCAAGGGCAACGGTAGGCAAAAATAAGCGTTTCATCTCAACTTCAGCATTACCGATAACTATCAAGGTTGATCTTCTACCAATTGAATAGAGCCCCATCAGAACGAAAAGAACGCCAAGCACCAAAATGGCATTATCGCCAGTTACATATCCGACTACCAAAGCTGCGCCTCCTAACGAAATGATTAGCAAACCAAGAAAAACGATTGAAAACCAATTGTGTTTTGGCTTAAAGACAATCTCGTTCATAAAATACTCCTGCCATTCTCGGTTTCCAATTTATGAATCTTCCCCACTCAATTTCATGATCCACGCTTTCGTCGGCAAGGATCTTCATCAAGCAGATTCGGCGATGGGGTAAACAACATCTGCCCGCAAGACTTCACGCGCGAAGTTTAGCGCGGCTTGGATGCCCTCGCGAGTCAAGCGCGGATGAGCCGCCAGCACCTGCTCGAACGATTCGCCCGACGATATTTTTTCCAGAATCAAATCCACCGTGATGCGCGTGCCTGAGACGACAGGCTGTCCCATCATGATTTTTGGGTCTGAAACCACATGTTGTTGTGTCATCATACACCTCCGAATTTCGCTACGCGACAATTATACGTTCCTATCTTCCTGCTTCATCTTCCAATTTACGAATCTTCCCCACTCTCCTCGCCAACCTCTCCCCTCCCTCCTTATTCCCCTGATACTCTGCGCCTAAAAACGCGAGGATAAGCGCATTGGCAAGTTCAGGTCCGATGACGCGACCGCCGAGGCAAAGGACGTTCATATCGTCGTGGGATACTCCCTGCGCGGCGGAGTATGTGTCATGGCAAATGGACGCGTACACGCCTTTCATCTTGTTCGCGGCGATGCACGCGCCGATGCCCGATCCGCAACACAGGATTCCGCGTTCCGCTTCGCCGCTCTGGATGGCGCGTCCCACTTTCTCGGCGAAATCGGGAAAGTCCACGCTCGCTGTGGAGTCTGTACCTTTGTCAATCGGTTCATGCCCCGCTTTGCGCACGGCGTCAAGAACAGTTTGTTTGAGCGGGAAGCCCGCATGGTCAAATCCAATGGCGATTTTCATTTTGGTTACAACCTTTTTTACCACGAAGGACACAAAGGTCACTAAGGTTTTAAGTGGCGCAACGTGGTGATTTCATTCAGACTTTCTTTCAACCAATCCTTACGACAAAATCCTTCAAAACCAAACTCAAGAGCCAACACCAAAACCATCACTCAACCCACCTTCGTGCTCTTTGTGTCCTTTGTGTTTAAAGCGCCTTAGCGCGCGCCACAACATTCTCCACCGTAAACCCAAACTTCTCAAAGATGACCTTATACGGAGCGGACGCGCCGTAGTGGTCAATACACAGCGTGGACTTGGCGTATCGCTCCCAGCCGAGGCTGGCTCCTGCTTCGACGGCGAGTCTCTTCGTGATGTTTTTCGGCAACACAGATTCTTTGTATGCTTCGTCTTGTTTCTCGAACAACTCCCAAGAGGGGAATGAAACCACGCGTACGCCTTTCCCTTCCTCATGAAGTTTCTGCGCGGCGTCGAAGATCAAACTGACCTCCGAACCTGTTGCCATCAAGATAATTTCGGGGGTTCCATAGTCTTGCAACACATACGCGCCTTTAGACAAACTGGAAGTTTGTCGTACGGGGAGCGTGGGCAATGCTTGACGAGTGAGAACCAGCGCGGTCGGTCCGTTGCGGCGCGAGATGGCAACCTTCCACGCCTCGCGGACTTCGTTCGCATCGGCGGGGCGAATCGTCACCATGTTGGGAATCGCTCTCAATGCGGCGAGTTGCTCAATGGGCTGATGAGTCGGACCATCTTCGCCAAGTCCGACCGAGTCGTGTGTGTAGATAAAAATCGAAGGAGCGTGTGAAATGGCGGCGAGGCGAATGGCAGGCTTCATGTAATCGGAGAAGATCAGGAATGTGCCGCCATACGCGATCACGCCGCCGAACAAATTCATGCCATTCAATGCCGCGCCCATCGCGTGTTCGCGCACACCGAAGTGGAAGTTGCGTCCCTCGGGCGATTCTTTTTGGAACGATGGGCTTCCGTCTATCATGGTGTTGTTCGAGGGAGCCAAATCTGCCGAGCCGCCGATGAGTTCGGGCAGGATCGGCGCGAGCGCGTTGATCAACTTGCCCGACGACGCGCGCGTCGCCATGCCCTTTGCGTCGGCGGGGAATGTTGGAAGGTTCGCATCCCAACCATCGGGGAGTTTGCCAGCGATGCGGCGATTCAACTCAGAACCCAACTGCGGATTCAACCGCCCGTACGCTTCGAGTTTCATCTTCCAATCGATCTCGCGCTCGCGCCCTGTTTCCACGGCTTTGCGGAAGAACGCCAACACATCGTCGGGGATGAAGAAGTGCGGCTCAAGGGGCCAGCCCAAATTTTCTTTTGCGGCATTCAGTTCCTCATCACCCAGCGGTTCACCGTGCGCTTTGGATGTCCCTTGCCTGTGCGGCGCGCCGAAACCGATGATGGTGCGACACATGATGATCGAGGGGCGCGGGTCTTTCTTCGCATTCTGAATGGCTTTGTCAATCATCTCCACATCGTTGCCATCGTCAATTTTTTGCACATGCCAGCCATACGCTTCAAAACGCGCGGCGCGATTTTCAGTGAACGCTAAATTTGTAGAGCCGTCAATCGAGATGTGATTATCGTCGTACAAATAAATGATCCGCCCCAATTGCAGATGTCCCGCCAGCGACGCGGCTTCCGATGAAATACCCTCCATCAAGTCGCCGTCGGTGACGATGCCGTAAATGTACGATTGAATGAGATCATAGTTGGGTTTGTTGAATAGCGCGGCTAAATGAGTCGCCGCAATTGCCATGCCCACGCCTTGCGCGAATCCCTGCCCGAGCGGACCGGTCGTCACTTCGACGCCGGGCGTGAGTCCATGCTCAGGATGACCCGGCGTGATGCTCCCGAACTGGCGGAAGTTCTTGATGTTGTCGAGGCTCACGTCGTACCCGGTCAAATGGAGGAGCGAATACAAAAGCATTGAACCATGTCCGCCCGAGAGAATGAAGCGGTCGCGTCCCATCCACTTTGGGTTGCGCGGATTGTGCCGCAGGTGCCGCGTCCAAATGGTGAAAGCCATCGCCGCCGCGCCCATCGGAAGTCCGGGGTGACCCGAGTTGGCTTTCTGCACGGCATCCGCCGAAAGGAATCGTAATGTGTTGATCGCGCGTGTTTGAAGATCGTTTGTCATAGTATCCCTGACGATTTTATTTCTTCAAATTGTACCATCGTAGTTTTAGCGCATGATAAACAAATCTTAACTCGACCTGAAAAGCAAATCCGCGTAGAATTGAATCGAACATGAACGCAACTCAACGACGATTCGCATACGCTGTCATTTTGATTCTCGGACTCGTGTGGATTTTTCTCAGCGCGGATAAAAACGCCGCTTCTTTCGCAGGGACAACTGCCGCGCCCCATCAAGGTTTTCTCGCTCCCGACTTTTCTTTGCCAACCACCGATGGCAAAACAATTCGCCTCTCCGATCTACGCGGGCAAGCCGTGTTGATCAATCTTTGGGCAACGTGGTGTCCGCCGTGCCGCGCGGAGATGCCCGCGATAGAAAAAGTGTATAACGAATATAAAGACGAAGGGCTTGTTGTCCTTGCGATCAACATGACTTATCAAGACGACGCCTCTGCTGTTATGCCGTTCATCCAAGAGCACGGACTCACCTTCCCCATCCTGCTCGATGAATCTGCTGTGGTTGGTCGCGCGTATCAACTCCGCTCACTCCCTTCCTCGTTCTTCATCACCCGCGCAGGAATCATCAACGAAGTCGTCATCGGCGGACCGATGGCAGAGGCGTTGTTGAGGACGAGGGTGGAGGAAATATTGAAGTGACATTCCGTCCTGAGTCAATCGTAGTGTCAGGCTTTTAGCCTGACACCCTCTTGATGTTGATGAATGGCGGGTTGAAAACCCGCCCTACAAGCACTAACGCAAAAGGTCTAACATTTTATGGGGCACGGATGCCTTCCGTGATTTTACAGATAATTCCGTGCGATCCGTGAAATCCGTGTACAAAAATCTTAAGCCATGATCGAATCCTTCCGCACCCTCTTCGCCCCTCCCCGCGACCTCATCCTCCTCGTCGCCGCCCTCTGGATCGGACTCGCCCTCGCCGAAAAACGGACAGAGCGTCACGGCGTCTCGAAAGACGCGCTCAACAACCTCGTCTTCTACAGTCTGTTCGGCTACCTCCTCGGCGGGCGGATTCTCTTCGCGCTGGCAAATTACTCCGCGTTCGCCGATTCGCCGCTCAACATCTTCTCCCTAAACGTTGACTTGTTCGACTCAACAAGTGGTATCGTTACGGGGCTTCTCATCGGAATCATTTACGGCAAAAAACAAAACCTCTCACTCTGGAACGCTCTCGACGCCCTCACACCCGTCCTCGCCGCCCTCGCCATCGGGCTCCACCTCTCCCACCTCGCCGCAGGGACAGCCTTCGGCAGTCCCACCACTCTCCCCTGGGGCATTGACTTATGGAACGCGACGCGGCATCCAACTCAAATCTACGAGTTGATCGCATCGCTGATTATTTTTGGCATCATCTGGTTTCGCAAATCAGAATTATCCCCCGGCGCGCTTTTTCTCAATTTCACCGCGCTCACTGCTGGGGCGCATCTCTTCCTCGAAGCCTTCCGCGCCGATAGCACATTGATCCTCGGCGGAATTCGACTGGCGCAGGTTGTCGCGTGGGTGGCGTTGACGATCGTGTTCATAACCAGCGAGCAGAAATGGCAAAACGCGCCAGATCGCAAATGATTCAAGAACGTTTGCCAATGTAACTCAGCGTCCCATGTTGTTTCAGACAGGGTTTCTTACAAAATATTTGCGGTTCATCAAACTGGTAAAATTGCGAACAAGCATTTACCGAAACGATTCGATTTATGAGAACATCCATCCTGAAGACTGCGTTGCTGAGTTTCCTCCTCGCCGCCTGCCAGCCAGCCGCTTCGCAGACCGTCACAGTGATTGACGGCGACCAGATCCTCGCGCTTTACACTGACGAACGCATCCCGGTTTCTATTCTTTCCGATGCGGGAATTTCTCTCGCGCCGGAAGACAGCATTCTGGTCAACGGCATACCTTTGGCGGGCGACCGCCCACTCGCGGAATTTCCTATTACTCTTCAAATTCGCCGGGCGGTCCCAGTCGCCATCTCCACTCCTCAAGAGCAATATATGTTTCAAACCTCCGCCTTTACAATTGGCGAAGCCATGCATGAAGCAGGGATACAGATTCACTCCGGAGACGCTCTCAGTCAATCGATCCAACTTCCAATCTCCAATCTCCAATCTCCTCTAACCATTTATCAAACGCATCCTCTCGTCATTACCTCGAACGGTAAAGCGATCACAACCGCCTCCCCCGCCCAAACGATCGGAGAAGCGCTGGCTGGGGCTGGGATTCCCCTGATCGGAGGCGATTACAGCATCCCGTCGGAAAATGAAGCGCTACCGGCGGATGGGCAGATCAAAGTGGCGCGAGTCTCCGAGTCGGTGATCCTCGCGCAAAAGCCGATTCCCTACACGAGCGAATTCGTCGCCTCGGCGGATGTGCCGCTCGATCAGACTCAAGTCTTGCACCCCGGCGAAACCGGGCTGACCGTTCAACGTATCCGCATCCGCTACGAAGATGGAAACGAAATTTCGCGCATCACCGAAGAAGAGACCGTTGTGCGCCAACCTGAAAACCGCGTGGTCGGATACGGAACGAAGATCGAGATCAAGACGGCGGTTGTGGATGGCGTGACCATCGAATACTGGCGCGCCGCGCAAATGTATGTGACTTCTTATTCGCCGTGCCGCTCGGGCGGAGACCGTTGTTATCACGGAACCTCCAGCGGGGCAACCGTGCAAAAAGGCGTGGCGGGCATGAAATACGATTGGTACTTGAGCATGGGCGGGCAACAACTCTTCATCCCCGGCTACGGCTTCGCAACCGTGGCAGATGTCTGTGGAGGTTGTATCGGCAAGCCATGGATCGACGTTGCCTACAGTGACAACGATTTTATGCCATGGAGTTCGTGGGTGACCGTATATTTCCTCACGCCCGTACCCCCAAATATTATTTATGTGTTGGAATAATTTGTGAACCGCCCGCAGAAAACCGCCTTAATGCTGTTATTCATTATCGCCATCTTGTTATCAAGCGCGGTGTATTCGCTCTACACCAAGAAATGGAGCGCCCCGCTCGGACCTTCGTTGCAGTTACCGACGTGGACTCCCTTCGCGCTCCCCGCCACGTGGACTCCAGATCTCCGCGCGACGAAAACGCCACTCTCCGCCATTACAGTTGATTCAGCCAATTCAGCCGCCACCCAGCCCGCGCAGTGTAGTGAAACGCCGATCATGCACATTCTTCTTATCGGCAGTGACGCCCGCGCCGACTCGTACAACTACGGGCTTGCCGATGTGATCCGCCTTGCGCGTGTAGACTTCGTGAACGAAACTGTCACCATCCTCGAATTTCCGCGCGATTTGTGGGTGGAGATCCCCGACATTGCCGACAATCTCGACGGGCAGACACATGAAAAATTAAATCAAGCGTACCTCTACGGGAATCCAGGCTTTAAATACACAAACGATCCCGCGCAAGGACCCGGTCTGCTTGCCCGCACGCTGGCGCTCAACTTCGGCGCGCGCATCGATCACTACGCGGCGATCAACATGAAAACGTTTGTCAATATCGTAAATGCGGTCGGCGGCATCGACGTCTACCTGCCCGAACCTGTGGACGGGCGAACCGGGGAAGACTTGAGCGATCGGCTGGTCTTCCCCGCCGGGCAACTTCACTTGATGGGCGACCGCGCTCTCACGCTGGCTCGCATCCGCATCGAGGGAGGGTTCGCCCGCGCAGAGAATCAAAACCGCGTGCTATGCGCGTTGCGCGACCAACTGACCAGCCCGGAAGTTATAAAGGATATTCCAGAATTGGTACAAGCCTTCAGGGATAACATCCAGACCGATCTCAGCCCGGCGCAGATCAGCGACCTGGCTTGCCTCGGCGCGCAAATCCAAACGAGCAACATTCGCTTCGTGGGTTTCCCTCAAACCCTTTTCGTGCAAACGCGCGAGTTCGACCCGGTCTTCGGCAAGAACATTTCGATCCTCAAAACGGATTTTGAGATCCTGCGCGAATATGTCCATCAGTTCAACGAAGGCGCCTGGCAAACTGCCAGCGTGTCCGCCGAAGCCTCGAGCGAGGAGGTGCCGTTTTGCCCATGAACATTCCTCCGCTCAATGTTTCCGCCGTTTTGAAGCGATTTGGGCTTCGCGCGAATAAATCGCTCGGACAAAATTTCCTGCAAGACCCGCGCGCCCTCGAACTCATCGCGCAAACGGCAGAAATTCAACCGACCGACACGGTGTTGGAAGTCGGTCCCGGTCTGGGTAGCCTGACGCGCCACCTCGCCGCATCTGCCCGGGAAGTGGTAGCGGTCGAACTGGACGAGCGATTGCTTCGCCCGCTTGAAGAGATCACCGCCCCCCATCGAAATATCCGCGTGGTACATGGGAACATTCTTGACATCGCGCCCGACGAGTTGGTCCACCAACCCGAATATCTTGTGGTGGCAAATATCCCCTACTACATCACCTCAGCGATCATCCGTCACTTGCTGGAAAGCAAAAACAAGCCGCGCAGGATCGTGCTTACCATTCAAAAAGAAGTGGCAGAACGGATTTGCGCCCAGCCGGGCGATCTGAGTCTGTTGGCATTAAGCGTGCAGGTTTACGGAATCCCCCGCCTTGCGGCAAAAATTCCCTCCAGCGCGTTCTTTCCCGCGCCAGGCGTTGATTCAGCTATATTGACGGTGGAGATTTACCCGACCCCGTACATCGAAGAACCATCGCTCGGTCTATTTTTCAAGCTGAGCAAGGCGGGCTTCGCTCAAAAACGAAAAACGTTGCGAAACTCTCTATCCGCGGGGTTGCGCAAATCCACCACAGAGATCGTCGAACTCCTCAACCGAGCCGGCATCGACCCAATGCGCCGGGCGGAAACTCTGAGCCTGGACGAATGGCGAACACTTTGCGCGCTATATGGAAAACACAAAGCGGAGCGATAAGGGCTCCGCTTTGGCTATGAACATAAAGAACTTTACAAGATCACTGGCTCCTGCTGAGCAATTCCTTCTTCAACTGTTCCACCGAGGAATATTTGCCAAAAACAGCGGGCACTTCACTGACGCGAATTGCTAATCGGTTTTTGCTTTTCGAAGCCTGCTCGCGGTCATTGAGCGGATAGAAATAATCGAGGGATTGTTGCAATCTGGAGTTGATCTTCTCCTGGAACGCAACGCGAGTCTCCGGCGAAAGCACAACAACAAAATCAGAGGGGCTAATATGCCCAAGGAAATCGTCAGCGGAACCTGTTTCTTTCAAAGCGTTCGAGATCATCAGGCTGATGGCGCGCAACACATCGTCGGACGCGACAAATCCATACGCTTCCCTGAAAACCTGTAAATTGGCGATGGAAATATGCAAGAGCGATAGCCCGGACTTGTGCACCACATCGGACAACTTTTCATCCACAAGGGCGCCTTCGGGTAGACCGCTCACAGGGTTCGTCAGCGACGCCTGACTCACGCGCTTAAGAGAATTTCGCACGCGCAGGCGCAGTTCCTGCACATCGAACGGCTTGGTGATATAATCGTCCGCGCCGACCTCGAGACCTTGCAAGATGTCGGAACGGTCGCGCTTTTCAGTCAGGAAAATAATGGGGATTTCATTGGTACGGCGGTCTTCGCGCACCCGGCGGGCAACTTCAAAGCCGTCGATATCCGGCAGACGAATATCGAGGATAATCAAATTTGGCAGTACCGTTTGCGCGGCGCGCACGCCGTCCTCCCCCCAATTGACGGTAAAGACTTCATAGCCTTGAACGCGAAAATAGGCGTTCAACATTTCGGCAATGTCGAGATCATCCTCGACGATAAGGATCTTCGATTTGGCTTCAGCCACAACGCCCCCGATCAGGCAATCGGTTCTTTTTGAATGACGAACTCGCAAACGGCATCGCCAACGGCAACACACTTCGACTCGTTGACGCGAAACTCATTGCCGCCGGACACCCACTTGAGCGCTTCCTGTAATAAACCTGTGGCAAGGTAACACACCGGCTTATCCGCGTTCTTGCGCCCCCAACAACACGGGCATTTATGGATGGTGTAAATGAATTCGGTATCTTTTTCTTCCACCGTGCTGTGCTGGTCGCTTAACTGCGAGAAGATCTTCGCCACCGCCGGAATGCCGATCTTTAATTTGGCTTGCAGTGGAAGCACCACAAAAGCAAGGTCTGCCGCGCCGGCGAGAGCGCCAAAGTTTTTCAACGCGTCTGAAAAGGTGGCGCGACCGGCGCGCAGCGCCAGCCCACGCCCGCCGCGCGGACCGTACATATCCTCCAACGCGCTGCCGATGGCGGAGAGTTCGCCGAAATCGAAACCCTTATCCAGATTATCGGCAGGGTAATTGTCGATGTAGTTATTCATACCCGCGAGGTTGAGGATGGCATTCAAGCCATTCTTGCCCATCACTTCCTCGAGCGATTTGATCGTGATCAAACCAAATTTATTGGGGTAATATAGACCGGCTTTTTGAACAGGGCTCATTAGATTCTCCGATTAGATCAGTTTCGCAAGATCTTCCGCGGCGCGACGCATGTCCAGAAAGATCAAGCCCAACTTAGCCTGCTCGCGCGCCAAGGCGGTCAGCACAGCCTCTTGCCCCACCGACATCAATAGCACATAACCTTTTTCGCCTTTGATATACACTTGCTCGAGCGAACCGCGACCCAATTCGGTGGCGATCCGCTCGCCGAGCGAAAGCATGGCGGCAGACATGGCAGAAACGCGGTCTTCTTCCACGCCTTGAGGCAGGGCAGAGGCAATGCTCAAACCATCAACGCTAACAACCGCCGACGCTTCAATGTCCGGCGACGATGCTTGCAATTCACGAAGACGATCCACCATTTGTTGAGTGCGAGATTTGGACAAGACAGCCCTCCAAGGGCGCCAACCTGCTTGATGCAGATAGGGGCGATTCAAACTTACAGATATTTTAGATTACGGGGTAAAAAGTGTCAAGCCAGCCGCTTCAAACTCATGCAAATTTACAGAAGTGCAAACATTCAAATGCTATAATTTCCAAAGACTACTATGAAAAAAATTTCCTCTCTTGTCTTTGCCCTGGCGGTTTTGATCAGCGCCAACATGCAACGCCCCGTGTCTGCGCACACAGAATCTGAAAGCGAAAGCGGAGCAGTGTTATGCGCGCCGGATGTCTACCTCGTTGACCCCGGTGATTGCCTGCCCCTCGGACCATCCAACTACCTCGCGGAACTTTCACAACTGGGGTTGACGATTCCTCCGCGCCCGCTCGCATCGAAACACCCGGACCTCAGCCTGACCCAACTCCCCTACTTCTACTTCCACCTCGACAACGATCTTGTTCCGATCCTGAACGGACCTGCCGGCGCTGAAACCGGCAACGCCTATATGCCGGGCTTTGTGTACGTCAGTTATGTGGATCGCGTGGATACCGGGCATGGAATTTACTACATGCTCCAGGATGGCAGTTGGATACGGGGAAAAGGGTCGCGCGTTTCTGAAATCTCCTCGTACCAGGGGCTTGAGTTCACAGCCACTCCCAAGCGACCCTTCGGCTGGGCGTTTGAATATATTCCAATCAAACAAGCGCCGGGGTACAGCGCTCCTGAAACAGGAAATTTCATCAACCCGTTCGCAGAACTGATACAGGTTTATCAAACTCAAAATGTAGATGGCGTGGACTGGAACATGATCGGACCAAATCAATGGGTGGAGGCGCGTAAGGTGGCTATCGTCACTCCCAACACCAGCCCGCCCGCAGGCGTGACGACCGGTCGTTGGATAGACGTAGACCTTGCCGAGCAAACCCTTGCCGTATACGACAATTTTGAAATTGTATTCGCCACCGTCATTGCCAGCGGGCTTGAACCCTTCTGGACGCGCCCCGGTACGTTTCAGATCTATTTGAAAAAAGAAACCGAAAACATGCGCAACAACGACCCGACCGATTTTTACTACCTCGATAATGTGCCCTGGACAATGTATTTCGATAAAGCGCGCGCTCTGCATGGCGCATACTGGCGCACGCGCTTCGGCTACCCTCAATCGCATGGATGCGTAAACCTCTCCGTCGGCGATGCGCATTGGTTATATAACTGGGCAAACGAAGGCGATTGGGTATATGTTCACGACCCATCGGGATTAACTCCCACAGATCCCGCGTTATATCACGACTGGGCATATTGACACTTCATTATTCTGCATGGTAAACTCTCGCCCGCTGTTAGATTGGTCTCGTGGTGTAGCGGCCTAACATGCGGCCCTGTCAAGGCCGAGATCGCGGGTTCGAATCCCGTCGGGACCGCCAAGAATATAAAAGAACCGACCACCAGGTCGGTTCTTTTGTTTCCAAAATTCACATCAGGCGCGCTAGACATGGTCAATACTTTGTTTGACCGACCCCCTGTTAGACCTTCGGTCCCGCCTCAGTCACTTCCTTCGGCGTTTCACCCGCATACTTAGCAAAGTTATCAATGAATTTTTGAGCGAGTTGTTTGTACTTCGCCTCATGTTCCGATCGATCTTTCCACGAGGAAGCGGGGTCGAGAACTTCGGCTGGGACTTCGGGACAAGTGGTAGGAACCTCGTATCCGAAGACCGGGTCGCGGCGGTACTCCACCCCGTCAAGTTTGTCCGTCAAAGCCGCATTCAACAACGCGCGCGTGTGTTTGATCGAAATACGCTTGCCCACGCCATACGGCCCGCCCACCCAGCCGGTATTCACCAGCCAACATTTCACATGATGCTTTTCGATCTTTTGCCGCAACAACTCCGCGTATTTCGATGGATGATGGACAAGAAACGGCGCGCCGAAACAAGCGGAAAATGTGGCAACCGGCTCTTTCCCCAAGCCCGCTTCGGTCCCTGCCAGTTTGGCTGTGTACCCGGAAATAAACTGGTACAACGCCTGATCCACCGACAACCGCGCAATCGGCGGCATGACACCGGTCGCATCCGCGGTGAGGAAAATGATATTTTTTGGATGCCCGGCTTTCTTTTCAGGAACGGCATTTTCAATGAACGTCAACGGGTACGAAGAGCGCGTATTTTCGGTGAGAGACGAATCGTTGAGGTCAATCGCCCGGGTAGCCGGGTCAAACACCACGTTCTCCAGAATCGTCCCAAACATGTGGGTGGTCGCGTAAATTTCCGGCTCGGCTGACTGCGAGAGTCCGATCACTTTGGCGTAGCAACCGCCTTCGTAATTAAAAACACCGTCATCACTCCAGCCATGCTCGTCGTCTCCAATAAGCCGTCGCGTTGGATCGGCAGAGAGGGTCGTTTTGCCAGTGCCGCTCAAACCAAAGAATAACGCCACATCATTTGGATCGTCCGGGTCTACGTTCGCCGAGCAGTGCATAGACATCACGCCACGCAACGGCAAGAGGTAGTTCATCAGCGTGAAGATCGACTTTTTCATTTCGCCGGCATAGCGCGTGTTGCCGATGATCGCCAGTTTGCGCTCGAGATTCAACAGGACAAAAGTCTCGGAGCGCGTTCCATCGCTTGCCGGATCTGCTTTGAAACTCGGCACATCAAGGATGGTGAAGCCAGGCATAAAGTTTTTGATCTCGTCTGAAGTTTCAGGCAGGATGAACATGTTCCGAATGAAAATACTGTGCCACGCCTCCTCCGTCACAAAGCGGACGTTCAAACGATACTTCGGGTCGGCGCCGGCGTACACATCTTGCACGAATACATCGCGCCCTTTTAGGTATTCGGTCATACGGTTATACAGCGCGTCGAATTTCGCGCCCTCAAATGGACGGTTACCGCCCCACCAAACGATCTTTTCCGAATCAACATGCTTCACCACGAACTTATCGTTGGCGGACCTGCCCGTGTGCTGACCGGTATGGGCGACGAAGGGTCCGCCCTCCGTCGTTGCGCCTTCGCCGCGAAAAACCGCCTCCTCGTACAGCCCTTCGGTGGGCAGGTTCCAGTAGGCGGTTCGTAAGCCGTCGATGCCGTGATTAGACAAATCGTAGTCTGCGCGACGGGTCAATGCCGAGTTTTCGGCTGGAGTTGTTCCGTTTCGTGAGTTGCTCATTAAGTCACCTCGTAAAGAAAGGGTAAATTGGGGGAAGTGAAGGGAGCGCCTTCACGTTAATGATAACACCGTCCCGGCGCCGGGGAATTGAGTTTCTTCCTATCAAAACCTGTCAAACTACTGACAGGCGATCGACCCCGGCTGTGGGTCTGTTCCCTGCGACCAGATGCGCTCAAACTCCCGCATATACAAGGAAGCGATGTCGGGGTTGTCGAGGATGATCACGTTCTCGTCGTTGCTTTCCTCGGCGCTCGTGGAAAAATTCAACGAGCCGGTGATCACAAAGCGTTCGTCTACGATAATAACTTTATTGTGCATGAAATTCGGGTTGCCGTCGCGCCGAACCGCGATGCCCGCGCAAGTCAGCGTATCAAACTCCGACGCGTCGGTGTCGCTTCCGACGTTTTCATACACGCCTGCCACGCTCACCCCGTTGCGGGCGCGTTCGATCATGGCATTGGCAAGCGGGAAGTCGGTAAAGCTAAAGGCTAAGAAACGAACGCTCGATTGCGCAAAATTCACAATGGGGATGATCGCCTGCTCCAGCGCACCATCCTCCGAAGTGAAGACCACCCAAATCTGCGTCCCGTTCACATTAACCGATTGCTCGCTCAACTGCGAGGGCGATTTGGGGCCAAATTGCCCATCCCACATCTCTTGAAATTCGCGCTCGTAGATCGCCGCCACGGCGGGCGAATGGATCACCACCACGTTATTTTCCTGCTTGAAGATTCCGTTTTGCGTGAGGTTGGTCGAACCAGTCCACACGGTTTGATAATCGAAGATGATGAATTTGTTGTGCATCAACGCCGAACGGTTGTCGGCGCGTACTTCGATCCCGCTGTTCTGCAATACCGCGAATTGACCGCGACCCGGTTCTTCGTCTGCATCCAGCCCGTGCTCATCGTCGGTCACCCAGCGCACATCCAATCCGCGCTGACGGGCGGCGATCAAGGCTTCGGCAACAGGCGTGAGGTCAAACTCGAAGGCGGCGATGTGAATGGCATTCTGCGCGGCGTTGATCTTTTGGATCAGCGCGCCCTCGATGGAATTTTGCCACTGCGCCGGGTCGTTGATATTGGAACGATCGGTAAAATAAACTTCCCACCACAAGCCGCTTTGGGGTTGCGCGGTTGCCGGAGGGGCGATCAAGGTGTCCACTGGCGGGGCAAATTCACTTGGCGATTGAGGCGGGAATCCCGTCGCAGTCTCTGCGCCGGGTAAGGGAACGTTCCCGGCGTCGTAGCCGGTCAGGGTGGTGATGAATCCGATGATGACGATCAGGATTAACCCGAGGAGTGTTCCCAGTGTGTTTCGTTGTGATGTCCTTCGCCGATTCGACATGAATGCCTATTTCGGGAGGCTCAGCAATTCTTTTAAGTTCAAGATCAGTTGGTGGGGTGTGATCGCCTCGTCGTCAACGAGGCTCAGCAGTTTCCCCAAATCAACGGGAACGTCTTTGCCGCGCAGAGTCTTCCAGTGTTCGGACATTTTATTTTTCAAGTCCGGGCGGCTTGCGGCATCGTACTTCCCTGCCGCCCAATTACCCGCGCCGCGCAGAAATTGACGCAGGGCTTTCATGCGCGGTTCCATAGCTTGCTCGGCGGTTGTATCGTCCATGCCATTGGTGTCTTGCGCGATCTGCGCGGCAAGTTCGATGCCCCAATTCATCAACTCGGTGGCGGGAGCTGTCTCCAGCATGTCAAGCATCGACACGTTGCCGGTCACCACTTTTTTTGCGATTTCCACGCGGGTTTTGATATCGGTCACGCTGACTCCAGCGCGAAAAAATCTTGAGGGTTGCCCAGCGGGAATCGTTGCGCGGCGGGATCGATCCTCTTGACCAGCCCCAGTAAGACATCCCCGCTTCCCGCCTCGACGTATACCTGTATGCCGCTCCCCATCAGCGCCCGCGCCGATTCGGTCCAACGCACGCGCGATTGCATTTGCGCTTTGAGGTCTGCGCGCAATTCGTCGGCAGTGGTCATTGGCTTGGCGTGGACGTTTCCGATCACGGGGATCTTGGGGTCGGTGATCGCGCTGGCGTCAACTGCGGCGTTCCACTCGGTTTGAATCGAATCCATCAACGGCGAGTGCGCGGCGATGCTCACTGCCAGCGCAACCGCTCGTTTCGCGCCGGCGGCTTTTGCCCCAGCCATGGCTCGCTCCAACGCGGGCTTGTGACCGGAGATCACCACCTGCCCCGGACAATTATCGTTGGCAACTTGCGCAATCTCACCGGCAACACTGGCTTCGGCGCAAACTTTTTCCAGCGTTGGAATATCCACGCCAAGGATTGCCGCCATGCCGCCTGGGTTCACTTCCCCGGCGCGCTTCATCAATTCGCCGCGCGTACGGACGAGTTGTAGCCCGGCGCCAAAAGGTAACGCCTCGGAGGCGGTCAGCGCGGATAGCTCACCGAGAGAATGTCCCGCCAGTGCAGCAGGTTGAAAGTAAGGGTGAAGATGCGCGAAGGTCATCCATGCGGCTATGGAGTGAAGGTACAATGCCGGCTGTGTGTTGACCGTCTCGTCCAGTTGCTCTTTCGGTCCGTCCCACATCAATTGCGACAGGGAGAACCCGAAGAGCGCGTCGGCTTCGTCGAAGAATTGGCGGGCGATAGGGTATTGCGCGGCGAGGTCTTTGCCCATGCCCACAGATTGGGAGCCTTGACCGGGGAATAGAAATGCAGTGGTTTGAGAATCGAGTTTCATAGGGCTTAAAACACAAACGGGTCGTGATGGTCACGACCCGCCGGTGGTTTACTCGGACTTTTTCTTTTCTTTCTTGACTTCGACAACTTCACGCCCTTCGTAAAACCCGCAGTTCGGGCAGACCGTGTGCGGCAGGCGCAGGGAACCGCAATTCGCGCAGGAGGTGAGGTTGCGGGGTTGCAAGGCATCGTGGGCGCGGCGCATGTTTCGGCGGCTTTTCGAATGCTTGCGTTTTGGATGTGGAGGCATTGGTCTTTCTCCTTGATAAATTCAGTAGCGCCGGCTTGAGCCGGCGCTACGGTTTTGACGACAGCGGGCAGATTATAGCGGGTGGGGATAGGCGCGTCAAGGATGGGAATAGGGCTTGTGTTTGATATCGCGCGCGAATACGAAAGCCGTTTGTAAGGGGTTTCATTCGCCTGCAAAACGCATCCGAGCAAAAGTTCATCGTATAATTCAAGCGTGGTGGAACCCATGCAACCCAATCACACAAGGAGTTGGACACAATGTCGACAACGCTTATCGCAATCATAATCATCGCGATCGTAATGGCGGTCATCGGAATCTCCATGAACAGATCGCGCGCCCGCCGCGAACGCAATTTTCGCGGAGGCGAGGACAGCCTCAATACTTCCGAGAAGCGCGGCGAGAAATAATAGGGCAATCGCATTTGGATTTTTTGTCCGCTAATCCTTGCGAATTCGCGCTAATCTTTCTCGGAAAAATTCGCGCAGATTGGAGAGAATAGCGGATTCGAAGGCAAAACACCGTGTTTTGAGCCTCGAGATTTTCTAATGCGATTGCCCTACGAGAAATAACAAGCCGCGAAGAACTCCATAGTAAAATCAAGGCATGGAGTTTCAGATCGCAGTCGCCAAAGTCAATAAATATGCCACATCTGAAAGCGGGGACACGCTGGAAGTTGTTGAACGCCCCAATGGAGGGTTGTCGATTGTGCTTGCCGACGGGCAGACTTCCGGGCGCGGCGCCAAAGCGGTTTCACAAATGGTTGTCCGCAAAGTGATCGGCTTGCTCGCCGAAGGCGTCCGCGATGGCGCGGCGGCGCGCGCGGCATCCGACGCGCTCTTCACCGACAAACAAGGGAAGGTCATCAGCACGCTCAACATCGCCTCGCTCGACCTGCACAGCCGCACCATCGTCCTCACCCGCAACAACCCATCCCCTCTTTATATTTGTCGCGGCGAATCGATCGACCGCTTCGACGCGGAAAGCACTCCCTTGGGAGCCTCGCGCGACGCGCGCCCGCTCATCACCGAATTACCCATCGAGGTGGGGCTGACCATCGTAATGTATACCGACGGGCTGACTCACGCCGGCGAACGGCGAGGCACTCCAATGGAAGTCGGCGAAGCGATTCGGTCTGTGCTGGAAGATCAAGATCCCAGCCCCCAATCGCTGGCCGATTCGCTTTTGGCGCATGCGGTCCGGTTGGATGACGACCGCCCGGCAGACGATATCAGCGTGGTGGTGGTGAAATTTTCATCGAACACCGGGGATAACGTTCGCCGCATGACGGTTCGACTGCCGATCCACGGAATTGCCGCATGAACCCTCTACCGTGTTGGGGATACAGTTGCAGCGCAACCGCGAGCGAACAAACCCCGGGAAGTTATTAATGTACTCTCTACCGTACATCTGCACCGCTAAGTGTCGCCATGTCGCCATGCGACACCTGCAAAGAACGCAAAGAAAACCTTTTTAACTTGGCGGACTTAGCGTGCTTTGTGGTAAAAGTCTTCTCATGTATGGTAGAGAATTAATGTACCAGCCCTTAGCGGTTCAACTGTGTCATGCGCGCAGTCGCCAACGCATGAAAAAGTTCAGCCAATAGTGAAATAAAAATGGAGCCTCCGAGTAAGCCCCCGGTGATCGGTGTTGTTGGTCCGTGCGGTTCGGGCAAATCCACCTTGATCGCCGGGCTTGAGAAACACGGCTTTACCTGCCGGCACATCGCGCAGGAACATTCCTACGCGCAAGCCATGTGGCAGATCATCGCCAAACCGGATATTCTCATCTACCTCCACGCTTCATTTGAAACCAGCACGGCGCGACGAAAACTCGACTGGCTCGAAAAAGATCACACCGAGCAACTCCGCCGCCTGACCCATGCGCGCGAACACGCCAGCCTGCTCATCGAAACCGATGAGATGACGCCGCAAGAAATTTTGAACACAGTTTTGGATTTCCTCCACAGGACGCCTTCATGAAACTCCGCATCGCTTCTCTCCTCCTGTTCGGCCTGTTCGCGCTTTCCTGCGCATTTCTCCAGCCCACGCCGCCCCCCACACCCGAAGTTTCCCCAACTCCTGATCTGCTAGACACGGCATGGGACGATCGCTCCATCTTCAAAGATGGATTAGTCCCATCCGCTCAACGAGCGCTGGACGAAATGGACGGCGCAACGGTTTATCACATCGAATTGGAGATTGCCGACACCCTCTCCCACGTGAACGGTTCGGAGGAAGCGCGCTACACCAATACAGAAAGCGAACCGTTAACCGAAGCGCGCTTTAGGCTGTTCCCAAACATCCTTGGCGGCAAGATGGAGATAGCCAATCTACTTGTGAATGACGCAACCGCAACGCCGCGCTACGACCTGCGCAACAGTTTGATGATCGTCCCGTTCTCCGCGCCGCTTGCGCCGGGTGAAAGCGTTGTAATCAGCATGGATTTCACGGTGGAAGTTCCCCGCACAGTAGAGCTGAACTACGGTGTGCTCGCCTACGATCAGGATGTGCTTGCCCTCGCCCATGCTTACCCAATGGTTTCCGTGTTCGATGACGAGGGGTGGAATGCTGAAATCCCGCCACAAGAAGGCGATGTGACCTACGCCGACGCGTCTTTTTTCATCGTTAAAGTTACCGCGCCAAAAGGCGTGACGGTGGTCACGTCCGGGCGGCGAGTCGGCTTCACGGAGGCTGAGCAAACGCACTCGGTGATCGTTGCGAGCGGTCCCGCGCGCGATTTCTATCTAGCGGCGAGTCCGACGTATGTGGAAACCTCCATCAACGCGGGAGGCGTCCTCATCCGCAGTTACACAACGGCAGAGTTTAGCGAAGGTTCGCAATCTCTGGTTGAAACAGCCGCGCGGGCGATCGAAGTTTTCAGCGAACGCTACGCGCCCTACCCCTACACCGAACTTGATTTTGTCTCGACCCCAACGCTGGCGTTAGGCATCGAGTACCCGGGCATGATCGCCATCACCTCCTGGATCTACGATACGCAAAACGGCGCCGCCAACGAATACCTCGAGGCGACGGTCGCGCACGAGGTGGGGCACCAATGGTTTTACAATCTCGTTGGAGACGATCAATTGGACGACCCCTGGCTGGATGAGTCGTTGACCCAATTCATCACCTTGCAATATTTTATCGACACGTATGGCGTCGCTGGCAGTGAGGGATTCAAGAGTTCGCTCGAATTCCGCTGGGATATGATCGCGCGCGAAACTATCCCGATCGGGTTGCCCGTCAATCAATACGATGGGGCAACCTACAGCGGAATTGTCTATGGTCGCGGACCTTTGTTCTTCATTGCGCTGAGAGATATGATGGGCGAGTCGGCTTTCGACTCATTCTTGAAAGAATATACCCAATCGCTCGCATGGAAGATTTCCACCCCGGAAACACTCCAAACGATGGCGGAGAAAAACTGCGCCTGCGAGCTGGACGATATTTTCAACGAATGGGTGTATCCATAGGCGGATGGTAGTATAATAACCGCCGCGTGGCGACCAAGCCTTAGACGGCGAGTGCGCCACATTTTTATGGATGGAGAGAACACCCGCATGCTTCGTAACTTAACCAACAGGCTTTTACTCATCGGACTTGTGCTTATGCTCGCGCTCTGGGTAGACACAAATGAAAATGTCCAGATTCCCAATCCTTTTAAAGACGACGGCTCCCCCCTGTTTCAAATCGACGTGAAACCCCGGCTCGGTCTCGACTTGCAAGGCGGCTTGCAGGTTCTGCTCGAAGCCGATATTGCCGACGATGTGAAAGTGTCGCGCGAGGAAATGGAAACTGCTCGCAATATCGTTGAAAACCGAACCAACGCCCTGGGCGTCAGCGAGAACGTTATCCAATTGGCGGGCGAACGGCGCATCGTGGGTGAATTCCCCGGCGCGGAAGATACCGACGCAATCCTCGATATTATTCAACAAACGGGCTTGCTCGAGTTTGTAGACACCGGGAGCTACGCTCCCCCGGAAGGCAGTACTCTGCAAACCGATTTTGTCCCCGGCGCATCCACCCCGCAAACTCCCGCAGATGGCGCGACGGTCTTCCACACGATCATGACCGGCAAAGTGTTGCAGGGCGTGAATGTGGGCGTCACCCAAACGGGCGAACCGGCGATCGATTTCGTTCTTAATTCGGAAGGAGCCGCCCTATTTGCCGAACACACAGCGGCGAATATCGGTAAATATCTCACGATCGTCCTCGATAAACAGGTGATTAGCGCGCCGATCATTCAAAATGCGATTACAGGGGGCCAGGGTTCGATCAGCGGCAGTTTCACGCCGGAATCGGCGAATGCGCTGGCGGTGCAGTTGCGCTATGGCTCCCTCCCTATCCCGTTGAAAGTTGTCGAAACGCGAATCATCGGTCCCACCCTTGGCGAAGACTCGCTCCAGAAAAGCCTCGTAGCTGGGCTGATCGGCTTCCTCATCGTTGCCCTCTTCATGATCATTTACTATCGCCTGCCCGGCCTCGCGGCGGTTTTGTCCATTTTGGCATACGCCGCCATTTTGTACGCTGTCTTTAAATTGATCGGCGTCACCCTCACTCTGCCCGGTATCGCCGGCATCATGTTAAGCACTGGTTCGGCTTTGGATGCGAACATCCTGATCTTCGAACGGTTGAAAGAAGAACTCCGCTCCGGCAGAAGCCTGCGGCAAGCGTTCGACCAGGCATGGAAGCGCGCCTGGCCCTCCATCCGCGATTCAAACGTTGCCGCCCTCATCACAGCAGTCATCCTGTTCTGGTTCGGGAGTTCCTTCGGCGCCACGATCGTCAAGGGTTTCTCCTTCACGCTTGCCATCGGCGTGATCATCAGTTTGTTCTCGTCGCTTTATATCACCCAATCTTTTCTGGCGCTTCTATTCAACATCGTCAAACCGACAAACTACGAACGCTCGATGGGCATCTAGGATTTCCTCATGAATATTCTCGGCAAACGCTACATTCTTTTCGGCTTTTCTCTCTTGATCATCATCCCCGGCTTGGTCATCATGTTCACCCGCGGGATTCCTCTTTCCATCGACTTCAAAGGCGGGAGCCTGCTCGAAGTGAAATTCGACGCCGCGCAACCGGCGCCGGGCGAAATCCTTGAAGTCTACGAAACTTCGGGAATCAAAGACTCGCAAGTGCAAACTAGCGACACCGGCAGTTTTATCATTCGATCCGAGTTTATGCAGAACGAAACCCGCGACGCCGCGCTCACCGCGCTCACAGCCAGGTTTGGAAAACTCGAAATCGTTCGCTTCGACAGCGTAGGACCGAGCATCGGCGAGCAGGTCACATCGCGCGGAACGCTCGCAGTCATCGTATCTTCGCTACTCGTGGTGCTCTTCATCGCATGGTCCTTCCGAGGCGTGCAAAACGCCTTCCGCTATGGGATCTGCGCCATCCTTGCCATGATCCATGATGTGGCGATCATCTTTGCCATCACCGCCTACGGCAGTCTGCTGTTCGGCTGGGAGATCGACGCGCTCTTCCTCACCGCCTTGCTAACCGTGATCGGCTTTTCCATGCAAGACACCATCGTGGTGTTCGACCGCATCCGTGAAAACATGAGCATTTACCGCCGACTCGATTTCGAGACCCTCGTCAACCACTCCATCGTGCAAACCCTGCAACGCTCCATCAACACCCAGTTGATGACCGTCGAATTCCTACTGCTGGCGCTTATCATGTTCGGCGGCGCCACCCTTCAAGAATTTGCGTCAATCTTGTTGATCGGGCTGATGAGCGGAACCTATTCATCCATCTTTATCGCCGCCCCCATCCTTGTTTTATGGGAAAACCGCGAATGGGAAAAGTGGTTCAAACCCAAAGCGCTCGCCAACTAGAACGAAATCAAAAACAAACCCACCCGAGATCAATCGTTCGAAGGTGGGCTTATTTTTTGGGCGGTAATTCACGAAAAAAAAACGCCGATCAAAGCAAAGATCAGCGTTTTCTGCGCCCGGGTAGGTTTGGGGCAAATTATATTTATCGCCTACGCAACCACACAAGGATATTTAACAGAAGAGAACGAAAAGTTGTCCGCCTCACGGTGAACATGGGTAGTGGGTAATCCCTCTCCTCATAGGACTTCAACCGCATTAGCAATCGGACAACATCCTGGTTTGGCTTGGTTCGATACATGGTCCGCGCGTGCTCTGGAATCATTGGATATGCATACCGCCTACAGGACGCCTGAACAATAAGGATGTTACAAAAAACATCCCGCCATAATCACAGGCGGGATTGTTAGACAAACAAACGCTTCATTCGCAGGGACGGTTGCCCCGCCAGTGGCTGGCTGACCTACCCCCCCAACTCCACCGCCAGCGTATCGTAATAGGTACCGGCGCCAAAGCCGTCGATGAGAATGTGGTCAAGCGGCTGTAATCTCGGCAACTCCCTGAGAAAAGCGATCATGTTCGACGCCGCGCTCACATTCCCAAAGTCGCTCAACAACCACGGCATCGGCAGGACGATCCCGTCGTTTTGCAGGTGTTTTTCCTTGAGCTTATTGATCTTGTAGTTGGCGTGGTGCACGATCGCCACAGCGAACGACTTTCCGGCAATACCCAACTCTTCCACCCGCGTCTGATACGCCGCGTACACATCGCGCACCACCTGCACACCCGTCCGCACGAACAACTTGACCATGCCCATCGGCCCAGCCATGGCAATAGAGGACCCATCGTGAGGCTCGTGCATCAAACCCGCCACACGGATATTATTTGCCGATGGTTCGGTCACATCCACATTGTACCCATCCGCTTTTTGTTTGGAATGGGGGTAATACATTTGCACTTGCAACACGCCGTCTTTGTCAAACGCCTCATGCGATTTACCGGCAAGAAACTTCATCGTCTTACCGGGGATGACGCCCACCACCCCGGCGGCATTCCCAAACAACTGTAGCGCGTTGGCGTCATGCGAAGAACCCACAAAGCGGCTCAGTCCCTCGATACCGCCGACCAACACCTTTTTCCCGTACAACGATTCGGCAATATTTTGATTCAATTGAAGGTTTTCCGGCAACGTTGGGTTCAACGCCAAATGGAGCGAACTGGTTGACCCATCGCACGCTTTATGGGTGGCGACCTTCAGGGCGCTCTCCGGAATCCCCGCGGCTTTTGAAATCTGATTAAGGTAATCCGGCGAAAGCGGCGCGCTCATGCCAATAAGCACACCGGCCACCTCGGAAGGATTCCAGTTGCACGCTTTGATCGCCTCGCTTAGAAATTTCGCTCCAACTTCGATCTCGAGTTGCGCGTGCTGTTCAGGCGTAAGATTGAGGGGAATGTGATGGCGACTGCGAAACCCCAGATCGGAGAGGTTCAACTTTTCGTCGATCGGCAGGGGGTGACCCAGCCGCTCTTCAATGAAAAAGTGAAGGTTGTCGTTGCTAAAACTTTCTCCCCAGGTTCCATAGACGCCGCCAATTCCAATCGACGGATTGCTGACCGGCTCCATTCCGAAGGGAATGCCAGCGCCTATTTCAATTACGCCTTTTGTAATATTTGGGCGGTCGTAAAACGATTCGGATTTTGTTACTTCAAGTGTCATCTCAAGGCTCCTTACTATCTATGTAGCGCAAACCCCTGTTGTACTCGAAAGTTTCGGGGTTTTGATTAATTCTTGCCAAGAAAAAAAGACCCTCATACGAGAGTCTCTTCTTTGTGCTGGGGAGCCTGGATTCGAACCAAGATACCATCCTCCAGAGGGATGTGTCCTGCCGTTGGACGACTCCCCAATTCAATTTTCCAGCGGGCGGTATTGTAGCATGGCGGGAAAGTTCGGGCAAGCCTTATTTGCGCGCGGTGCGCCGCGTGTTATCTTCCACATCGAGCATGATGAGCAGAACTTTTGACACAGCCTGCAAGCCGAAGAAGTAGAAGACGCCTGGGAGAAGTTGAGTTATGAGTGGAGAGAACATGTTCAATCCCATCAGGAAGCCCATGCCTTTGTCGCCCATCATGCCGTTAGTATATTGGGAAAGGAACAACAAGATTTGAAACGACCACGTCAACACATAGACCGTGAGCGTGACCCACGAGAGAATGTCTGCCCAGCGCGACAGTTTGAGAACTCCGTCACGGTCGAAGTACGCGCCGAGAAATTTTTCTTGCTTTTCGTTTGATTCAGTCATATCAGCCTCCAAGTGAGATTATAAGCGGATTTGATTCACAGTATTTTTTGTGTAGGGCGTGCGCCAAAGGCGTCTAACGCGCCAGTTTGCGTAAAAGCGACATGAATGTCGCGTTACGGAAACCTGCGGAACGTTTTACGCTTTGTTATAATTGCCAGACGCCGCAAGCGGGAAAAAAGTTTCCCAAGCCGAATCAGGCTGAACGTCGAAGTGAAGCGAGTATTTCATCCAAGAGAAGAGATCGAGAATGAGTCCCGAAGAATCTACACCCTCTGATTTTATCCGCGAAGCCGTCAAAGAAGATTTGAAAAACGGACGCTTCAACTACGTCCGCACGCGCCTGCCGCCTGAGCCGAACGGCTACCTGCACATCGGACACGTCAAGGCGTTTATGATTGATTATCTTGTCGCGAAGGAAAACGGCGGCGAGTTGGTGTTGCGGTTCGACGATACGAACCCGACCAAAGAAGAGACGGAGTTCGTGGAGGCGATTGAAGACGACGCGCGTTGGCTGGGCATCGAGTGGGCAAAGGTAACGTATGCGTCGGATTATTTTGACTTGCTGTACGAATGGGCGCAGAAACTTGTGTTGGCTGGCAAAGCATACGTGGACGATCAGACTCCCGAAGAGGTGAGCAAAAATCGCGGCACGCTGACCGAGGCTGGAAAAAATTCTCCGTTCCGCGAGCGCGACGCGGAAGAGAACATGGACTTGCTCGAACGCATGAAGAACGGCGAGTTCCCCGATGGCTCGCGGATTTTGCGCGCCAAAATTGACATGGCGCATCCGAACATCAACATGCGCGACCCTGCCATGTATCGCATCATCCACGCGCCGCATCACCGCACAGGCGACAAGTGGAAAATTTATCCGATGTACGATTGGTCGCATGGACAGAACGACTCGATGGAAGGCATTACCCACTCGTTGTGTTCGCTCGAATACGAAGATCATCGTCCGTTGTACGAGTGGTTCTTGGAACAACTCGATGTGTTCAAACCGCGTCAGATCGAGTTCGCGCGGCTCAACATGAATTACACCGTGATGAGCAAACGCAAACTTCGCCGCTTGGTCGAAGAGAATCATGTTTCAGGCTGGGACGATCCGCGTATGCCCACGTTGCGCGCGATGCGTCGGCGCGGATACACGGCAGAAGCCATTCTCGATTTCATTCGCCGCGTAGGTGTGGCAAAAAATTACAGCGTCAGCGATGTGTCGTTGCTTGAAGCGTGCGTGCGCGAAGACCTCAACAAGACTTCGCTTCGCCGCATGGCAGTGATTCGTCCACTGAAAGTGATTATTGATAATTACCCCGATGCTCTCGTCGAAGAGATGGACGCGGTCAACAACCCCGAAGACCCGAACGCTGGGACGCGCAAAGTCCCGTTCTCGAAAATCATTTACATCGAGCAGGATGACTTCCGCGAAACGCCGCCGCCGAAATATTATCGTCTGTTCCCTGGCAACGAAGTGAGATTGCGCTACGCATATTTCATCAAATGCACGCATGTTGTGAAGAACGACGCGGGCGAAGTGATCGAGGTCCACGCCACGTATGACCCGTCCACGCGCGGCGGCGACTCGCCCGATGGTCGCAAGGTGAAATCCACCATCCACTGGGTATCAGCCGTCCATGCGAAAGAAGCGGAAGTCCGCATGTACGACCGACTCTTCTCGAAGGAAAATCCCGAAGAAGGCGAAGAGGGATTCCTCAACTGTTTGAATCCGAACTCGCTTGAGATTCTCACGGGAAACGTGGAGCCGTCTCTCGCCGCGCCTGAGGCTGGTTCGCGCTATCAGTTCGAGCGGCTTGGATATTTCTGTGTGGATAAAGATTCAACGCCCGAAAAACCCGTGTTCAACTTGACGGTGAATTTGAAGGATGCGTGGGCGAAGATCGAGAAGAAGGGAAGTTGACAAGAAGGTTTTCCAACACAAACGCGCATTAGGATCAGAGGAGAAACTCATGGCTAGTTGGCTACAGCAAGCTTTTCAAGAAAACACCATCTTGTGGCTCTTTTTGTCATCAGTTGTTGGCGGCATCATTGGCGCTTCAACAAAATTCATCTTTGATGTTGTGCTACCTCAAAGGGTGCAACGAGGACGAGAAGCAATAATAGCCAAAAGAAAATATGCATCTCCGATTCTTCATACCGCAATAGCGTTACGAGACAGAGCTGAAAACATCATTAAAAACATACACGTAATCGAAGAAGAATCCTGGTTTCCTGCAAACGACAACACAGAAAAGTATTACTACATGAGCACTCTTTTTGTCGTGGGTCAGTTTTTTGGGTGGGTACAAATCTTAAGACAAACAATCGTGTTTCTAGATTTTACGACAACGACAGAAACGCAAAAATTTGAAGGATTTCTAACCATGATTGAAAATGGATTTACCAATCCATCGTTATTAACCCAGGCCAAGACTGGTATTCCTAAACACTCCAAAGATAAATGGATTCACAAATATCAACTCCAAGCAATAGCCGCGTCAATGATCGCACGCGATGATCATGAGTATCGAATCATAGACTACGCAACATTTTGCAAAATGTACACCAAGCACAGTGACAACGATTTCAAAGACTGGTTTTTTCATTTGAGCCAGTTGTTTTTAGGTTTGAAGGCTGATGATGAGAGACTTAAGCGTATTACAATAATCCATGCTATTCTAAATTCTTTTATCAGTTACGTTGATCCTAAACATTTACAAGCCGATATAGATCCATTCTACTGGGACAATCTTTCAGCTCAAGAAGTTCAGAAAATCAAGGGTATGATAGAAAGTGTCTAAATCAGGTCGATTCAAGATATTTTATGGGGGTTTCATCCTTGACAACACCTCCCCCTCTCATGTAAACTCCGAGCGCAATCAAATCCCAAAGAAAGGAGCGCACGACCGATGATGTTACGCACGAAAAACGATCCGATCCAAAACTTCATACCTTCTCGAAGTGCGCCCTGTGACCGCCCCTAGACGGTCTCTTCCTGTGTCCTCCCAGCCACGGTGCACCTCGCATCGTGGCTTTTTTGTTGCTACTTTCAGACAATGGACGATAGACCATAGACCATTTTCATCGTCCATTGTCCAGGGTCAATCGTCAACCCACAACTTGGCAACCTGAAACTTGAAACTTGGAACCTGAAACATGAATCTCTCCTTCTCCGCCTACTACCGCCTCCTCGCCTCTCACATCCGCCCCCAGCGTGGACGATTCACCTTGCTTGCCATTTTGTTATTCGGCAGTATCGGCTTGCGGATTTTCGCTCCTCAAATTATGCGAAAGTTTATTGATTCCGCATTGGCTGGCGAAGCATTGCAAACCCTCACATGGACCGCGCTCGCCTTCATCGGCATCGCGTTGATTCAACAAGTCGTTGCGATCGGAGTCACATGGCTGGGCGAAAACGTCGCATGGACAGCCACCAACGCCCTCCGCGCCGAACTCGCCGAACATGCCTTGCATCTCGACATGAAATTTCACAACGACCACACGCCTGGCGAACTCATCGAACGCATTGACGGCGACGTGACCGAACTGGCGACGTTCTTTTCGCAGTTTGCGTTGAACCTCATCGCCAACGGATTTCTCCTCGTTGGCATCCTCATTGCGTTGTTCATCGAAGATTGGCGCGCGGGGCTGGCGTTCACGGTCTATTCGTTCCTCACCATTTTCATCCTCGGCAAAGTGAAAGACATCGCCGTGCCTCATCAAAAAGCGCGGCGTGAAGCCGAAGCGCAATATTACGGCTTCATCGAGGAACAACTCTCAGGCACCGAAGACATCCGCTCCAGCGGCGCGGTCGGATTTTCCATCCGCGAATTGTTCCGTCATCAAGGCGAGATCCTCAAGCACAATCGCAAGTCGCATTTCAAAAGATGGATCATCGAAAACGCGATGGGGCTCGCCCTCACCCTCGGCACACTGCTCGCCATCGTCAGCGGTTACTGGCTGTTCACCGCGAGCGTCATCACCATCGGCACGGTCTATCTTTTCGTGCATTACATCAACCTGCTCGAAGAACCGTTCTGGGCGATGACTCACGAGATCGAAAGTTTTCAAACCATCGGCGCGTGTGTCGAGCGATTGACCGAGTTCAAGGCGTTCAAGCCTGAGACTCGCAACGAAGCGGGCTTGGATGTGGACTCGCATCCGATTCAGTTGACATTCGACGATGTGACGTTTTCCTACAATGGCGACGACGCCGTCCTCACACGCCTCTCTTTCGACCTTCGGGCTGGTTCTGTTTTGGGTCTGCTTGGTCGCACGGGAAGCGGAAAGACCACCATCGGACGGTTGATCTTCCGTTTGTATGACGTGAACAGCGGCGGCATAAAAATCAACAACGCCGACATCCGCGACCATCACCTCCACTCGCTTCGCCGCGACATCGCCATCGTGACTCAGGATGTGCAGTTATTCAAAGCCTCCGTCCGCGAAAACCTGACCTTCTTCGACCGCGCGATCTCCGATGAAAAAATCATCGCCACCCTCGAAGAACTCGAACTCGGCGACTGGTACGCGAGTCTGCCTCAAGGGTTGGACTCCGTCCTTGAAACGGGATCAAGGTCGCTGTCCGCGGGCGAAGCGCAATTGCTCGCCTTCACGCGCGTCTTCCTGAAAAATCCAGGCTTGGTGATCCTCGACGAAGCCTCCTCCCGCCTCGATCCCGCCACCGAAGTCAAACTGGAGAACGCGATTGACAAACTGCTGAAAGGTCGCACCGCCATCATCATCGCCCACAAACTCGACACCCTCCACCGCGCCGACAACGTGTTGATCCTCGAGAAAGGCAACATCCTCGAATACGGCGACCGCAAAGCGCTGGCATCCGATTCAACATCAAGGTTTTATCAGTTGCTCCAAACTGGAATGGAAGAAGTTCTGGCATAGACATCAACCTCAATTCTCTAATTCTCCAATTCTCTGATGTCTGCAACCAATCTCTAATCTCCAGTCTCTAGTCTCCAAAGGCTTTCAAAATGACCGAATCAACCCTCACCCAACAAGAACTCAACACCCCCTCCCTCCCCGCGTGGAAAGTTATCTGGGAGATGATTCGATTCCGCCCGTGGCTCGACTTCATTGACCTCCTCAGCGTGGGAGTCTTCCGCTTTTGTATGCAAGTCGCGCCCGCGCTCATCATCAAAGCCTTCTTCGACATGCTCACAGGCACAGCGACATTGACCTTCGGCATCTGGGGGATCGTCGCGTTCCTCGCGGCAACATGGCTCGGACGTGTCGTCGGCGGTTACGGCTTTTACTACGCCGACGTTCCCATCTTCTCCGAGATGAACACGCTGATAAGAAAAAATCTGCTCACGCACATCCTCAAACGACCAGGCGCGTCGCAACTCCCCGATTCCGCTGGCGAAGCCGTCAGCCGCTTCAAAACAGACGTGGATCAAATTCCGTTGTTCGTGATCCTCGTCAACGACATCCTCGTCGGCGTCGGCATCATCGCCTATTCGATTTACTTGATGGCGCAGATCAGCGTATCGGTCACGATCATGGCGTTGATTCCGCTCATCATCGTCGGCATCGTCGCCAACATCGCCACCAAACGGATCGAACATTATCGCGCCGCCTCGCGTCAAGCCGCGGGCAACGTCTCTGGATTCATCGGCGAATTTTTCGGCGCAGTGCAAGCCATCAAGGTCGCCAACGCCGAAAGAAACATCACGAAACATTTTCACAAGATCAACGACGAGCGCCGCGTGTTCGCCGTCCGCGAAAAATTATTCGACGACGTGCTCGGCTCGATCTATCGCAACACGTCCACGCTCGGCACGGGCGTCATCCTCATCCTCGTCGGTCAGACCATGCGCACGGGCAACTTCACCCTCGGCGATTTTTCGCTCTTCGTCTACCTCCTCAACAGCATGGGCGACCTCACCACCTTCGCGGGCATGTTGTGGGCGCGCTACAAACAACTCGAAGTCTCCGTCAAGCGGATGTATCGCCTCATGGAAAACGCGCCGTTGACCGCCCTCGTCGAACACAGCACAGTGGATTTTTCCGCGCCGTTGCCAGATGTGACGTACGCGACAAAAACCGCTTCAGACCGACTGGGCGAGCTGGTCGCAAGCCATTTGACTTATCACTACCCCTCTTCGACGAACGGCATCGAGAACGTTTCGCTGAAAATCAAGCGCGGCTCGTTGACGGTCATCACTGGTCGCATCGGTTCTGGCAAGACGACTCTGCTCCGCACATTGCTCGGACTCCTCCCCGCCGACTCTGGCTCCATCAAATGGAACGGAGACATCATCACAGACGCGGGCAACTTCTTTATCCCTCCGCGTTGTTCGTACACGGCACAAGTCCCGCGTTTGTTCAGCAACACCCTGCGAAATAATATTTTGCTCGGCATGAACAAAAGCGATGACGAAATCTACGAAGCGACAAAACTCGCCGTGATGGACCGCGACCTCGAACAACTCGACGACAATCTCGAAACGATGGTCGGCGCGCGCGGCGTCAAACTTTCTGGCGGACAAATGCAACGCACCGCCGCCGCACGCATGTTCATCCGCGAGCCCGAACTCGTCGTCTTCGACGACCTCTCCTCCGCCCTCGACGTGGAAACCGAACGTCAACTCTGGGAGCGCATCTTTGAATCAGGCAAAGAAATGACCTGCCTAGTCGTATCCCACCGCCGCCCGCTCCTCCGCCGCGCCGATCACATCATCGTGCTAAAAGACGGCAAAGTAGAATCCGAAGGCACGCTTGATGAATTACTAGTCACAAGCCAGGAAATGCGCGAGTTGTGGAAGTTGGAAGAAGCATAATGTCGTTGCGAGGAGGCTCGCGCTGAGCGGAGCGAGTGATAACGAGCGCAGACGAAGCGTAGCCGACGAAGCAACCCCTTCCCGCGAGGAGATTGCTTCGCCACGAAGAACAAAAGCGTGGCTCGCAACGACATGAAACATGAAACAACATTCAAATCCCGAAGGGATGCAACGATTGTAGAAAATCAAATACACGAGTCCAAATCCCGAAGGGATGCAACGATTATAGAAATCGAACACACGAATCCAAATCCCGAAGGGATGCAACGATTGTAGAAAATCAAATACACGAGTCCAAATCCCGAAGGGATGTAACGATTATAGAAATCACGCGCATGAATCCAAATCCCGAAGGGATGACATAGAATCGCGTGATCCATGACACCCCTTCGGGGTTGAACAATTCAACCGTTGCGCTCTATAATCATTTGACCCCTTCGGGGTCAAGCGCGTAGTGCGCTTCGTGTTCTTCGTGGTAAAAGGTTTTTATGAACACCTCAAATGAAATGATACGCAACGCACGAGAAAGATTCAACAAAGCGATTAAAACCAAAGACGCGGCGACGATTCGCATGCTGCTCGCGCCGACGTATCACATCGTCACAGGTCGCAGTGACCAATTTCACGGCGCGGACGAAGAGGCGGCGCGTTGGGCGTCTGTGTTCCAATCCGATCCGACGGCGATCTACGTCCGCACGACGCGCGAAATCACGGTCAACGAAGCGTGGGGCTTGGCGGAAGAACTTGGCAACTGGAAAGGCAGTTACACCATCGACGGGCAATTGGCGAACGCCTCAGGAGTGTATTCCGCTAAATGGCAAAGAAAGACAAACGGAGATTGGGTCTTGCAAGCGGAAATGTTCACAACCATCGAATTCGATGAAGGTTGTGTACCGCCTGATGAAATTTAGTACCGCGACATTCATGTCGCGTTTGCACAGGGCGACATTTTGAACATTAACAATTTATTCTGACATATACTAAGCGTGCCGAAACGGGAGGCGGCGGACATGAAAAAGTATCATCTCCAAATCACAGAGGCGGAGCGAGCCAGTCTGAACCGCTGGCTAAAGAACC